>JAFGTG010000480.1 GCA_016934255.1 Sedimentisphaerales bacterium | reverse complement strand
GCCTCAGGTGCAATGATAAGCTCAGGGATATTTATTTTGCCGGGGCTGGCGTACAGGCAGGCAGGCCCGCTGGTGTGCATGTCTTATCTCCTGGCCGGCATCTTGGCGTTGATGGGGACTCTGAGCGTGGTAGAGCTTTCTACCGCCATGCCCAAAGCAGGAGGGGATTATTTCTTTATTACCAGAAGTCTGGGACCGCTTGTCGGCACGATATCGTCTTTCCTGAGCTGGACGGCACTTTGTCTGAAATCGGCGTTCGCCGTTTTTGGCATAGCGGAAATTCTGTATGTGACCTTCGGTTTGCCGGTTCTTCTGACGTCATTCTTTCTTTGCTGCTTTTTTGTGGCGCTTAATATATTCGGAGTCAAAGAATCTGCGAAATTCGAAGTAGTGCTCGTTCTGGGCCTTTTTATCATCATGTTTCTGCTGATTTTCGGCGGCATAGGCAAACTGTCCTCGAATAATTTTGTTCCGTTGTTCCCTCAGGGAGTCAATCCGGTACTTATTACCGCGGGCTTCGTCTTCATATCATTCGGCGGGCTCCTGAATATAGCGAGTGTATCAGGGGAAGTGCGTAATCCGACGAAGAACATTCCCCGCGGAATGATATTATCGGTTATCACGGTCACATTGGCTTACGTCGCCATTTTGGTCGTCACGGTGGGGATTCTGCCGGGCGACAAATTGTCGGCGAGCCTGACGCCGGTTGCCGATGCCGGGCGTGTACTATTCGGGCACGCAGGTTATGTTATTGTTTCGATTGGAGCGCTACTGGCCTTCATCACTACGGCCAATGCCGGAATCCTGTCCGCCTCGAGATATCCGCTCGCTCTCAGCGAAGACAAGCTTCTGCCCGGCGTAGTCAGCAAGCTTACGAAACGCAAGAAATCACCTATTGTAGCTGTTTCCATAACGGGATTGCTGATTTACCTTTGCATGTTGCTTGATCTGGCGACTCTTGTGAAATTGGGCTCCACGGTTATATTGACTTTGTACGTTCTCACCAATATCGGCGTTATTATGCTCAGAGAGGGTCGGATTCAGAACTATAAACCCGTCTTCCAAGTACCGTTCTATCCTTGGATAAACTTGGCGGGTGTAGCGCTCTTCATTCTGCTTATTTTCGATATGGGTTTCGTGGCAGTGGAGATGAGTATTTCGCTGGTGATAATGGCCACAGCAATATACTTTTTCTATGGGAGGAAAAGGCACAAAATAGAATATGCTCTGCTTCACCTCATTGAACGGCTAATCAATCGAAAAATAACCGGCAGTAACCTGGAAGAGGAGCTGAAGCAGATCATTATTCATCGAGACGAGTTGAGAATAGACCGTTTTCACAATCTTGTTGAAGAATCGAGCATCATAGACATAAAGCAACGAATGGAATTGGACGGTTTCCTAAAACTGATATCCGAAGAAATATCCGGCGAAATCGGGTTGAAAAGTGATAAGATTATAGAGTTACTGAAAAAGAGAGAAGAAGAAGGCTCGACGGCGATCACACCCTTTGTGGCTATTCCCCACATCATCATACCGGGCCAAGATAAATTCAAGCTTGTCGTCGTCCGGTGCAAACAAGGGATTCAATTCACCGGAAATAATGACTGTGTTAAAGCGGTTTTCGTACTATTCGGGACCAAGGATGAAAGGACTTTTCATCTGAAGGCACTCTCTGCGATAGCCCAAATTATCCAGGATCGGCATTTTGAGAAAGCATGGTTTTCGGCCAAAGATGAACAGCAGATAAGGGATATTCTATTGCTCGGTGAGCGCAAGAGACTGTGAATTCCTCACGCTACATAACCGGATATCATCAATGAATATTGCACCTGAATCCCAGACCGATGCCATGCCGGACGTGTCACCTGTGGATAATAGATAATAGGGACGACCCTAATATTCTCAAAAGCAACAATTCCTTTGACTTTGCGGATATATTTTGTATAATACCTAACAAATATTAATAGTATATCGTATATAGTATATAGCATGTCGTATGTCGTAAATTAGGAATGCCGGAGACAGGACACGAGAGAGGGAATCAGATCATCAGGTTATCAGGAAGTGAGGATCAGGCTTTCAGGAGATCAGGAAAGTGAATATCCAATATCGAATATCCAATGGTGAATCTCGAAGGGCAAGAATCCGAATTCATCAACGATTCATTTTGAAGAAACGAAGCCAATGCCGGCCTTCGGCCGGAAGCTCGAATTTCTAAATTCTAAATCTGAAACGAGAATTGAGTTGGTGTTTATTGGTGTTTATTCGTGGTTCCTTTTCATCGAAAAATGTACAAAAATTTACAAATTTTCACAAAATTATGCCAAACCATATCAAAAAATGAAAGAAAACCACGTTAATCCTTCGGCTGGGCCCAGGACGGCGTCTGCGTTTATCAGCGGTTCCATATGAAAAAACAAAGCCAATGCCGGCCTGCGGCCGGAAATCCGAAGCTCTAAGCATGTCCTGAGCGTAGTCGAATGGATCCTAAATCCGAAACAAGGGCATGCTTGTGCAAAACAAAGCCAATCTGCATAGGCTCGCAAGCGGCTTAATTATCTTATTTATAAGGAGTTGCGCGATGATGTGACTTAGTCAACCACCTCTAAACAAACCCAATTAAAAGCTAATTTGCACGATATTTTGCTTAATTCTTGCCGAGAGGGTCGTAGTAGCGTTTGGGGAACTCTTCGCCCTTGGTTTCCTTGACAACGGTGACGTGGCCGTCCAGCCAGAGGCAGTTGAGTTTGCCTCCCGTCTCGTAATCGGCGTTCTTTGTGATGGAATGCCGGAAGATGCCGCGATACCAGTCCGTACGACCGCCGGTTCGATAGTGAGAGAGATTCTTACCGGTCGAATCGGGACAGAGCATGTCGTTGCCGTTCTCGATCCGAGGTTCCATGTGGTCGTGTGAGACGATGACCTCGGCATGACGCGAGATGGCGTTCGATCGCTCCTGGGTCAGCCAGCCATTCATGGAATAGGCCGAATTCTCCACTTCGCCAACGCCGTAAAGCATTTCCTGGGCGACGATCTGCGAAAAGTTCTTGAAACTCGGGCAGCCGAACAACTCCTCCTCCTTGACATAATCGTGATAGATCACGCCCCAATAGGATTGGCTATCGCCGGCTTTGAGCATGGCTCCGCGGGCGTTGTACCAGAGATGCCCGTTGCAACTGCTCGTATGCGTGTGGAAATCGGGCATCGTGTAATCGTTTTCCTGCAGGTACATCACGATTCCGAGGCCGATACTCCGTAGATTGGACCGGCAGGATTGCTCCCGTGCCTGCTCACGGACTCTCCGTAAGGCTGGCATGAGAATCGCCAGCAATATCGCGATGATGGCAATGACAACCAGTAGCTCAATCAATGTAAAAGCGTTTCTTCTCTGCATCTTCCGATCCCTTCAGATTATCAGGATTCGCTGATGATGAAGCGAATGCCTAACCCCCAATAAACATTGAATAGGCAATTTGCATGATTTCCAATATCAAATACCCATCCTTCAATTTATATTCATTTATAGCACATTTTTAAAGGAAAAACAAATGAAAACTCTCTCAGGTATTATTACCGGGCCAATGGATCTGTCGTCACGATCAAATCATCAGCGACTGTGCATACTGGAATTAGCGATATTAAGACGATGACAATACAGAGACTAAACCTGATCACGTTGGTACCTCCATTTATTGAGGTGGTTGAATATAGCCGTAATAACGCCCCATCCAGTACGGCAAAAGCCACCATACGCCGTCGCTTTCAGTCTGTCCGCCGTCGCCCTGGACGGTGCGCCACGGATTTTCATCCCACCGGATCACGCCGCGTTCGCTAAGCGGCAACAGACGATCCGTCTGGAGATGCTCCCATTCCGGCGTGCGCACGATCTGAATGTCTTCGCGATGCGAATTGTCCACCGTCCAGCGCACGAGGTCGAGCGACGCATCGCGAAGGGACTCGACGGTTTTTTTAAGCTGGGGTGTCTGGCCGACACATGCGCCATAGATATACTCGAAAAATGGACTACAATCGGCCTTCACAGCCTCGTACCAATGATCGACGCTCACCCCATATAGACGCCGTAATGTCGGATCGTCCTCGTGCATCATCAGGCACGGATACGCCAGCGCGAGCAACTCATCCTCGATATGCGTGCGCCACGTGAGATTGGTCGTCTTGGCGTGCCTGACGTTGGCCGCGTAATCATGCTCGTCGAGCAGGTGCTTATACTCCTTCTGATAGCGCTCATCGCCGGAGACGTGATAGGCCAGTTTGAGGTACGAAAGAATCTCCACCGAGTTGATCCCCCGCTCCGGGGCCCAATCCGGATCCTCGTTGAGCTTTTCCGGCGCCCAGACGCCCCATTTGGTGTGTGTGCCGTCCATAGCCCGAAGGACGTGGCCGCCCTCGATGATATAATCCACGATATTAAGGATATGCCGGGCTACGTGACGTTTTTCGGCTTCATCCGCCACCAGATCATAGTAGAACAGATAGCCGAACATATGCCCGGTGATCTCATCACTGCTCGTGTCGGCCTTCCACAACCATTTGCCGTCACGAGAGGGATGCCAGCGTGTTTCGACTCTTTTCTCTCGCGGATTATGAACAACCATTTCGGCCCACTGACGGTCGGATATTTTCCGGTTTGCGTCCGCCATTGTCGTCCAGAAAGCAGGAATCACCGTTCGGGCCACAAAGCCGGGCGTTTCCGTAACGGTCTGTAAAAATCGCAATGCCTCAAATACCTTTTTCGCATTGGCCTTCGCCTGCGGACTCCTGGTTACGGCGTAGCGAAAGCTCTCCGTCGCCAGGTACATGGCGGTATATTGCCCGTCATTGTCGTCGTCGCGCGGCGTCCATGTGTTCGTATCGCCGGGTACGCGGAGTGAACATTTCTCCACAAGCCCGGGTTCACGCACGTGCCTCGTTAGGCAAACGTCGAGAAAATGATCCGCTTTCTCAGCCAACGTCATCGACCTGCGTTTAATCGCACTCACACCCGCGTCCGTCGCAATCCAGGCCGTTCCGTGTGAATCGAAGACGATATCACGAACGTCGTCACTCAGGAGCCAGCGTCGGCTATGCCGAAGGGACCAGCCTCGTCCATCGTATCGCGCCACGCCGCGATTTGTGCCCGCCCACATATAATCATCGGGCCCCTGAGCTACACATTGAATGGATATGCTGGGCAAACCGTTTTGGGGCGTGAAGTGACCAATACGATTCGAATCCTTATAAACCGTAATCCCCCCAAGTCCGGCGATCCAAAGATTACCGTCTTGGGCATAAGCGATACCGTGTATATCCGGTCCGAGTAATTCCGACTGTGTCTGAAATAGTTTATAACCGGAATTCGTGTGGTGATATAATCCCATCCCCGTTGCGATCCACAATCCCGCGTTCCTATCCTCCAATACGGCGCGAAAATGCTTCGAGTACGGTACTTTTTCAAACGTACAGCTCCCACCTTCAATACGCCAGATGCCCCCCTCACCCAATCCAACAATCGAATCCCCGACAGGACATAGCGCCGCAATGGGACAGTTAATTTGTTCGAATCGCTCTAAGCCATCCGGCGTTGATTGGTACACTCCATTCCACGCACCGATCCAAATCCTCCCGGTTCGACCAACAATAATATCGTACACAGGCCCGGCATCCTCCTCCGCGAGAGGAATCCATTCCTTCGTGTGACGATCCAACCGATATACTCCGGTTCGCGTGCCGGCCCAGACGTCGCCGGTGCGATCGATTGCAAGGGCACGCACATCGCCCTCCTCCAGTGGATAAGCCTCATGGTATTCCTGTACGAACGGCGTATCCGATACTCCGGCTCCAAGACTGATAGAAAAAAGCAAGATCAATGCGCCCAAAGAGCATAGCACCTTACCGCTCATATGATTTGTTCTTCCAATCATTACGACACCCTCTAATCTTCATTCGAAAATACACTTGTTCAAAGTCTCTCGAAAAAAGAGTATATCGGATATGTGGGGATAGACAACAAGATAACAATCTCGCAGAGACAGTAGAACATACCGGGAACGTGTAAAGGAATGTGTAATTCAGACCGTCAAAGTGTCACTCTTGAGCCGCCTGGATAGTACGTATCGAGCTAATAAAGACCATCACTTGGGCGATCGAATATCTTTCTCTTGCCGAAACGATCGATCGTCAGGCAGTTCTATTTTTAGTTGATAATCCTAAAGCTTCATTTACTGGGCGTATAGCGTCTTGCCCGGGTAGTGCTCGTCCAGCCACAAGAGATCTTCATTGACCGGATTAAACGCCTGATTCTTGCCGAATCCCAACGAGGTGGCCTCCGTTCGGCTCCTAAAGTAGATAACGGTTCGTTTGTCTGACCATTTCTGCATGGCGGCGTGACCGTCCATAAAGCTGAACGTCGCGGAATTACTGTGGAATAGGCCCAAGGGGTCCCACAGCGCGTTTGTTCCGGGATTATAGGACCAGCCATCCACATTGTGATTCACGCTGCCGGGGGCGTCATAAATCTCTTCGACAAAAAGCATTTTTGAGGCCGGATTCCTGAAGTCCGTAATCTTCTTCGGATCGGTTGACTCGGTCGCTCTGAGAAAATCCGGTAGAGAATAGCTGCGATACAGCAAATGTTCCAACGCCCGCCCATTGCTCGTGCCTTGCCGCAACCGGCTATCGCCCGGGCAGTGATAGGCGCCGACATCTTTGATATAGGGGAACAAAGCGCCTTCCCTCAGCCCGTTATATCGCTCCTCAAGAGTGACCGCTCCGCTGGGCTTCTGGCTAAAGCTGCTGTTTGCCTGATACGCCAGAGGCGGCATCACCCAGGGAGGAATCCCATTGGTTGGGGCGTACCTTGCCATACCGCCGCACATGCGGCTATCGTTCTCGTCGGCATACATCACGTAGGCCAGCCCCATGGTCTTTTGATTCGACATGCAGGCGATCCCTCGGGCCTGCTCACGGGCAATTTGGAGGGCCGGCATCAGGATGGCCATCAAAATAGCAATAATCGCAATAACAACCAACAGCTCGATGAGTGTAAAACCGCTTCGCCTGAACATACGTGGCCTCCTTCAATCTATCGAGTTTGCAAAATCTCTACTTGCGTCATATCACACACATTATATTATATCGTCTCTGCAATAAGAATGCCAATAAAAATATTTTCGGCTATCGCATCAACAATAGTTCACAAACCGACTTTTTGGGGCCTTTGCCGCGGCTTACCGACCATTACTATTCTTAATGAAGTGGTCGGGCACGGGGAATTGTGAGCAGAGCAACAACGCTTCTTTCCCAACTGCCTCGATAACGGATTCGTTGTCGATGTTTTCCGTAACCTTGTTAATCAGTTTGGCGATTTCTCGAGCCTGTTCTTCTTTCATGCCGCGTGTCGTAATCGCCGGCGTGCCGATCCGAAGGCCGCTGGGATTGGCCGGCGGAGACGGATCGTTCGGGATACTGTTGTAGTTGGTCACGATGCGGGCCCGATCCAGGGCTTTCGCGAGTTTTTTGCCGGGGATATTCTTATTTCGCAGATCGATCAGGATCAAGTGATTATCTGTTCCGCCGGATACGAGATTGAAACCATATTCGAGCAGTTTTTCGGCCAGGGCCTTGGCGTTCTTAACCACCTGTTCCGCATAAGCCACAAACTCCGGGGTATCGGCCTCGGCCATTGCTACGGCGATCGCCGTCATGGTATGCATATGCGGGCCACCCTGCAAACCGGGGAAGACGGCCCGATCCACCTTCTTGGCGTGTTCGTCCTTACAAAGCAACATGCCGCCGCGAGGACCGCGGAGTGTCTTGTGCGTTGTGGTCGAGACAACGTCAGCATAAGGAACGGGGCTTTTATGGATACCGGCTACGACCAGGCCCGCGATGTGGGCGATATCGCTGATGTGGTAGGCCCCGACCTCCTGGGCAATCTCACCAAAAATCTTAAAATCAATCTCCCGCGGATACGCCGTCGCGCCGGAAATAATAAGTTTGGGTCGGTGTTGTTTGGCCAGATCCCTGACGTGGTCGAAGTCGATTCGTCCGGCTTCAGGATTTACTCGATATGAGACGGATTTGAAGAATTTGCTCGTGAAGGATACTTTTCCGCCATGCGTCAAATGCCCGCCGTCGGCCAGCGACATACCCATGATGGTCCCGCCGGGCTCGACCAGGGCGGCGTAAGCCGCCATGTTGGCGACTGAGCCGGAGTAGGGCTGGACGTTGGCGTGATCAGCCTTGAACAGCTTTTTAGCCCGGTCCTGGGCAATTTTCTCGATCAGATCGGTGACCTGCTGCCCCTCATAATAACGATGTCCCGGGTATCCTTCGGCGTATTTATTCGTCAGGCACCCCCCGCTGGCCAGCATAACCGCTCTGGAGACGTAGTTCTCCGAGGGGATCAGCCGGATCGCGCCGCTTTGGCGGGCCTGTTCCTGACGGATCAACTCGTAAATTTGCGGGTCGTACTGCTCAAGTGCATTCATCATTTTTTCACTCCCTTAACTGCTTTTATCCTTTTCATTTGAAGGATGATGAAATAAAAAGTAAAGAACAACGGGCGAAGATTAAGATAAGCAAATCCCGCCACGTGTTTTCCATATTCAATTTTACATTCTGCAAAGCGGACGTTATAGCATAACGTGATTTCGGACACAAGGTATTTATTTATTGACAAAAATGCGCCGAAGAATACGATATGCCGGTCGAAACCTCTTATGGGACTGAATTGGGTAAGATAAGAACCAATGTCGGAAGACAATAGCAAGGCAGCGGCCAAAGCCCGGGCTTTTTTCGAGAAAGCGCGGAGTGTAGCCGGGACGGGCAATTTCGATTATGCCATCGATATGTACATGCAGGGTTTGCGATATGCCCCAGATGCGCTGATGGAAGGGCATCTGCCGCTCTGTGAATTGGGACTTCAACGACGGGAAAAAGGCGGTAAAAAATCATCCATGATGGACAAAGTCATGCGCTTACGCGGTAAAACCCCGCTGGAGCAAATGCTGAACGCCGAATATCTCTTTGTGAAGAATCCCAATCATCTGCCGTATGCCGAGGCGATGCTCAAAGCCGCGTTGGCGGGCGGTTACAAAAAAACCGCCGGTTGGATCGCCAATTTGGTCTTTCAGATGGCAAATGATTCCGAAAAACCGTCCGCGAATACGTATATTCTCTTAAAAGACGCTTATTGTACCCTCGAGCAATTCGATAAGGCGATTGCCGCCTGTCAGCGTGCCTCCAAACTTCGGCCCGGCGACAAAGCCCTGTCCGATGAGTATAAAGACCTCTCGGCCGAACTCACTATGGTCCGGGGCAAATATGACGGCGAGGGCGATTTCAGAAAATCCATCAAGGACCGCGAGAGCCAGGAGAAACTCCACGGCCAGGCCGGCGTCGTCAAAACCGAGGACTATCGCATCAAGGCCGTCGAGGACGCCAGGAAAAAAATAGCTCAGAATCCAGATTTGCCGTCGAATATCTTCGAACTGGCCGATGCCCTCTCGGACCTGGAGTCCGAGGACGCCGAGAATAATGCTATTCAGCTACTGGAGAATGCCTATCGAGATAAAAGCGACTTTAGTTTTCAACGGCGTGCGGGCCTGTTGAAAATCAAGCAACTGAGAAGAAAAATTAAAGAAGCAGAGGCCACTCTCGAATCAAATCCCAATGATGCGCCGTCGAAAGCGGCATCGGAGAAACTGACTGCCGAATTAGATGCCTTAGAATTGGAACACTACCGACTTTGCGTAAAAAATTATCCGACCGATCTGGCGGCCAAGTATGATTACGCAATTCGGCTTCTGAAAAATAAGCAATATAACGAAGCCATCCCCTTATTCCAGGAAGCCCAGCGAGATCCCAGACGAAAAATCTCCGCAATGAACCATGTCGGTGTCTGCTTTTTCGAAAAAGGCTGGCTCGACGACGCGATTGACGTCTTCACCCGGGCGATGAACGCTTATGAACTCAAGGAAGATACCACCGCCAAAGAATTGCGGTATAATCTGGCTCGTGCGTACGAAGAACAGGGCGAATCGCAAAAAGCACTGGACGTTTACCGCAAGATCGCCCAGATCGACTTCTCCTATAAGGACGTCAGCCAACGTGTAGATGAACTCAGAGCAAAGCAAAAAAAGGGATAATCCGGGCTCAGGAAGAAAAAAGGCGGAACTTTGGTATAGACAAATCGTGCGGGAAAGAGTATAAACATAGGAACAAAGTCCAACCTCTCAGTAGGATTTTATAAAAATAGAGAATAACGACCGTTATTAGGAGTTGAAAGTGGCACATTCGTTACAGGCGAAGAAAAGAGCAAGACAAAACGACAAAAGACGAACGATTAACCGGGCTCGTAAAAGCCAGGTCAAAACGCAAATCAAGCATTTCGAAGCGGCCCTGAGCAAAGGGGACGTCGAAGCGGCCGGCGAACAGCTTCGGCTCGTCACCCAAAAGCTGGATAAAACCGCAGCGAAGAGCACGATGCACAAAAAGACCGCCGCCCGAAAGAAATCACGTCTTACCAAAAAGCTCAACGCTCTGAAAACAAAACAGAGCTGATCCATGCGTCTTTCGTGAAAGACGAACCGTTTCTCATTTTGAGATTCGTATCACGAACAATTCAAATCTGCCCTGAGCCTGTTGGACGAAATTGAGTTGAACAGGCTTAGGAGTAGATTTCTTCCTTTCTAAAACAACAACATTCGTTACAATGCCAACGCAACAATATTGTGGAAAATGGAATGACTCTTCCAGGAACGGATACGATAAATGCCTGAAGTTTTCAAAAATCAAATCATCCGGCTGCTCAAACATACGGATTACGAGCCGGTGAAGCTGGGGCAATTGGCCAAAAAACTGGGTGTCGGCTCGGACGATTACCCCCAGTTCAAAGAAGCCTTCGACCAGCTTCGTCAGGCCGGACACGTCATCATCGGAGCGAAAAACCTGGTCAGTCTGCCGGCGTTAGCCGGGCAGATCGTCGGCACATTCCGGGCCAATCCGAGAGGATTCGGCTTCATTGTGCCGCTGGAACCCAATTCGCACGGCGATTTGTTTATCCCGCCGGACTCGACCGCTGAAGCAATGACCGGCGATATCGTCATCGCCAAGGTCAAGAGGAAGGGCAAACGCGGCGGCGAAATGCGATATTCCGGCGAGATCATCGAAATTCTCGAACGAGCGAAAAACAAATTCGTCGGCACCCTGGTCAAACACCCGGAAGCCTGGCTCGTTCAGCCGGATGGGAAAAGTTTCGTCGAGCCGATTGTCGTCGATGACGTCGGCGCTAAAGGCGCAAAAGAAAAAGATAAGGTCGTCGTCGAAATCCTGACCTATCCGACGGAAAAACATTTAGCCCGCGGCGTGATCGTCGAAGTGCTCGGCAAGGCGGGGCGCTATGAGACCGAGATCAAGTCGATCATTCACCAGTATCACCTGCCGGGCGAATTCGACGCAGAATGTATCGAGCAGGCGCGCCGGGCTGCAAAGCAGTTCGATCCTGAAAAACCGGGCAAACGCGAGGACATCACAGACAAGGTCATTATTACCATCGATCCGCCGGACGCAAAAGACTTCGACGACGCGATCAGTATCGAAAAAGATTCGGACGACAACTTCGTACTGGGTGTCCATATTGCCGACGTGAGCTGTTTCATCCCGGCTGACTCGCCGCTCGATATCGAGGCCAAGACACGCGGCAACAGCGTTTATTTACCGGCCAGGACGATTCCCATGCTGCCGGAGATTCTCAGCAACGGGATTTGCAGTCTTCAGCCCGACCAGGAACGATTTGTCAAGAGCGCCTACCTGACGTACGACGACCAGGGCAATATTCTGTCGCGCCGCTTCGCCAATTCGATGATCCGCTCGAAGCAACGCCTGACCTATCTACAGGCCGACAGGATTTTAAAAGGCCATACCAAAGACGCCGCAACGGAGGTGATCGAGCTTCTAAAAAACATGGAAACGCTCAGCCGGGCCATCGAACGGCGAAGGCGAAAGAACGGCATGCTCCACTTGGACCTTCCGGAGATTGAATTGGAGTTCGACGAATCGGGCCGGGTCGTGGACGCCCATCCGGCCGACGACAGCTACCCGCACACGATCATCGAGATGTTCATGGTCGAGGCCAATGACGCTGTCGCCTCGCTTCTCGACCGGCTGAATATCCCCTTTATGCGGCGGATTCATCCGGAGCCGGATGGCCTGAGCATGACGAATCTCACCAAGTTTTTACGGGCGTTCGGAATCACTCTGCCCCGTCAGCCGGATCGAAAGACCATTCAGGATTTATTAGCGTCCGTCAAAAGCGCTGATTTTAGCTTCGCCGTGAATTTGGCCGTTTTGCGAAGCTTCGAAAAGGCTCAATACGCCCCCCTGCACGTCGGTCATTACGCCCTGGCTTCGACGCACTATTGTCACTTCACCAGTCCGATCCGTCGATATGCGGATTTAATGGTCCACCGCGTTTTGGAAAGACATCTTCAGAACGAATCCGTGATGAAAGAACAAGAGCAAAATCTCGTGGAAACGGGCAAACACATCACCTTCACGGAACAGCGCGCCGAGGACGCCGAACGAGAATTGACTACAGTGCTTACCCTGCAACTGCTGGAAAAGAAAATCGGCGAGGAGCTTGACGGTGTCGTAACCGGTCTGACAGGCTTCGGCCTGTTCGTCCAGTCGAAAAAGTACGGCGTCGAAGGTCTCATCCGTATGGAAGATCTGGAATCCGATCGCTGGTCTTACGATATGAAGACCCAATCCATCGTCGGCGAACGGTCGGGGTACAGCATCCGCCTGGGGCAGGCGATCAAAGTCCGTATCGTCTCAGTCAACGTCCCGGCCCGACAGCTCAATGTCACTCCCGCCGAGCCGCTGATCCATAAACCCAAACAATCACAAAAAAACAGGAAAAAGAAAACACAGACCAAAAGGAAAAGAAGAAAGAAAAATTGAAATATTCAAACAACCCCAATCAGGAAAAAGGTATAATCTTTATTATCACGAAAGAAGCAGAAGGAAGGAATCAAGCTGTCATTACTTGATATGCCCTTAACCAGGTAGAATCAACCATGCAGGCGGATAAATTAGACGTCAACGAAATACAGAAAACAATATCGCGTCTGTACCAACGGATCAACGACCGATTTCCCGAAGCCGGATTGGTCGAAGTATGCCGGCGTTTGCATGAGGTTTCCCTGGAGGCCGACAAAACCGTGCGTTGGATCGCACGCCCGAACTATTGGCTGCGTGCAGGTGTGGGAGGACTCATTACCCTTGTCACGGGATTGTTGGTAGCCTCTCTGCTTCAGCTCAAGTTGGATATAGAGAGTATCACGTTGTACGATTTCATACAGATAACTGAAGCGGCTGTGAGTGAGTTGGTCCTCATCGGCGCAGGTATCATTACCCTGATCACGTATGAAAACCGTCGCAAACGTCACCGCGTGATAGAGGCGACGAACCGCTTGCGTAGCATTGCTCACGTCGTTGACGCCCATCAACTGACCAAGGATCCGGACCGCCTATCCAAAATTCACACCTTAACACCCCATTCTCCAAGCGAAGGTCTTGACGCCTTTGGCCTTGGACGATACCTCGATTATTGTACGGAAATGCTGGCTCTGATCAGCAAGCTGGGGTTCTTATTCGTTCAGGATTTCCATGATCCGGTGGCCACGGCGGCAGTCAATGATCTTGAAAATCTGACAACCGGCTTGTCCCGCAAGATATGGCAGAAGATCATCATCCTCAGAAATCGACCGATTGGAGTTGATGGTTAATCGCGTTAAACAGTTGTCAACTATTTTAGAACAATTTTGCTTTCTTGACATCCAGATACAATTCTGTCATACTGCCCACCGAATAGATTTCAAATGAAAGAGTCTGAATTAATTTATGATAAATTCTTTTCGGAGTGAATATGAGAGCATCTGAAATGAGAAAAGGTCAGACCGTCAAGATCGACGACAAATTATATGCCATCGTCGATTACCAGCACGTCAAGCTGGGCAAAGGCGGAGCGGTTTATCAAACGAAGCTGAAAAGCTTAGCCGACGGCACGATTCAGAATATCCGCCTGAGGGCAGAAGAGACGATCGAAGAAGCCTTTCTGGATAAAAGAACGTACGAATATCTATACTCGTCGGGAAGCGAACACATCCTGATGGATACGACGACCTACGACCAGATTACTCTCGACGACGATGCGTTCGGCGACGGCCCGAAATACCTTAAGCCCAATACCCAACTGCAGGTCAGCATGTACGAGGGCAAAGCGGTCATCGTGACACTGCCCAATACGGTGGATCTGGAAGTGACGGAGACGTCGCCCGAAATCAAAGGTGCTACGGCAACGAACCAAAACAAGCCGGCCACCCTCGAAACGGGCCTGGTCATCCAGGTGCCGCCCTTTATTAAGCTCGGCGAGTTGGTCCGTGTCGATACGCGCACCGGCGAGTATGTGACAAGAGTCAAAGAATAGCACGGTCGATGTTATTTCCGCACATGCGGGAATCCATATCAAAACGATTGTGAATTTCTGCTTTAATAAAGATAACAGGAAAACACAATGGCGTTAGAGAAAATAAGCAAATTGCTTATGAAAGTGTTCGGCTCGCGCAATGAGCGGCTCATTAAGAACGTTTATATGCCTGTCGCTTTGAAGGCGGGTGAGTTCGAAGAACACGTTAAAAAGCTCGATGACGAAGCGCTTAAGGCAAAGACGGCGGAATTTAAGGCCAAGATCAACGCCGGAACGAATCCCGAAGATATTTTGCCCGAAGCCTTTGCCGTGGTTCGAGAAGCAGCCAGACGAAACGTCCAGATGCGTCACTTCGACGTGCAGCTTATGGGCGGTAACGTGCTATACGAAGGTAAAATCGCGGAGATGGCTACGGGCGAGGGTAAAACGCTGGTCGCCACGCTGGCGGCCTACCTTGTGCACCTGACCGGGCGGAGGGTTCACATTATCACCGTCAACGACTACCTCGCCAAGCGCGACGCCGAATGGATGGGCCCGGTGTATGAAGCGCTGGGATTGACCGTCGGCGCGATCCAGGCCGATATGGACACCGGCGGCGACGAGCGGAAAACCCAGTACGCCTGTGACATTACCTATGGAACGAATAACGAGTTCGGGTTCGATTATCTGCGCGATAACATGAAAACGTCGCTGGAGCACATGGTGCAGGGCGACCTGGAATACGCCATCATCGACGAAGTCGATTCGATCCTGATTGATGAGGCCCGAACGCCGCTGATTATCTCCGGCCCGGCGTTCGATGACGTCACCCGCTATAAAAAAGCAGACCAGGTCGCACGGAAACTCATCAGTCTCCAAAGCCACTACGACCAGCTTAAAAAGAAAATTGACGCCGCCGAGCGAACGATCGCGAACGCCCAGGGCGAATTGTCCGACGCCAAAAAGGAAAAAGACAATAAGCGAATGGAGCAGGCCCAAAAAGCCATCGAGAAAAGCCAGGAAGAACGCGAAACGGCAGAAGCCCAACTGGCGAGTATTACACAATATTACGAGGTCGAACATGACCGCAAAGCCGTGCACCTGACCCACGAGGGCGTCGGCGCCGCCCAGGACATCGCGGGGGTCGGCTCGTTCTTCACCGGCTCCAATATGGAATGGCCGCACTTGTTGGAGCAGAGCCTTCGGGCGCATGTAACTTTCGAAAAAGAGAAAGACTATGTCGTCATGGACGGCAAGGTCATCATTGTCGATGAATTTACAGGGCGGCTCATGCACGGCCGGCAATGGTCCGACGGGCTCCATCAGGCCGTCGAGGCCAAGGAAGCCGTCACGGTGAAGGAAGAAAGCCAGACGCTTGCCACGATCACGTTGCAAAACTTTTTTAAACTCTACGACCAGATCGCGGGCATGACCGGTACGGCAGCGACCGAATCCGACGAGTTCATGAATATCTATAAGTTAGACGTCGTCGTCATGCCTACCAATAAGCCCTGTGTCCGGGATGACCGGGAGGATGTCATCTATAAGTCGCTTAAAGAAAAATTTAACGCCATCGTCGAGGAAATTCACGAGATCAGTTCGGCCGGACGACCGCTGCTCATCGGAACGATCAGCATTGAAAAAAGCGAAGCGCTCTCGGAGGCCCTCCAGAGACAATACGGTCTCGACCATGAAGTCCTCAACGCCAAACAGCACGCTCGCGAGGCCGTCATCGTCGCCAAGGCCGGCCAGCAGCACACGGGGCGGGATGGCATAATGCGCGGCAACGTCACCATCGCGACCAACATGGCTGGCCGGGGAACGGACATCAAACTCGGCTCCGGCGTCGCTGAGATTGGGGGATTGCACATCCTCGGCACCGAGCGGCACGAGGCCCGGCGAATCGACAATCAGCTTCGGGGCCGCGCCGGACGGCAAGGCGACAACGGCTCCAGCCAGTTCTTCCTGAGCTTCGACGACGACCTGATGAGCATCTTTGCACCGGAGTGGACGGTTAAAGCTTTATCCTGGATCGGCTGGGAAGAAGGCCAGCCCATCTATCACAAGAGGATCAGCAAGGGGATCGAAAAGGCCCAGAAGAAGGTGGAAGAGCGTAACTTCGAGACGCGAAAGAGCCTGCTCGAATACGACGAGGTGATGGACCGCCAGCGAAAATATTTCTACTCACACCGGCGCCAAATCCTGGCCGGAAAGAAGCTCAAAGACGTCATCCAGGAAATGATCGAATCAACGATCACGACCAATTGCAACACAATGCTCAGCGATGAATATCCGCTCTCATGTATTATCGAGTGGGCGAGAACGAATTTTGCCGTTGATCTGAAACCCGCGGATATCGCCGATATGAAAGTCGAGGAAGTCGAGCAGACCATCAAACAACAGGCGAAGGAGAACGCCTCAAACAACATCTCACTTTCGATGGGTGAATATCTGGAGGACTATAACGATTCGCAAACATGGGACATCAGCGGCTTGTGCAAATGGGCCATGAGCGCCTTTCGGGTGAGTTTGAGTCCCGGTAAAGTGAAAAATCAATCCCCGGAAGATATCGAGGAGCAGTTGATTTTGGCCGCGGGTGAGCAGATCGATAAAAAAGACTGTTCGCCTCTGATCGACCTCGTAAAGGAGGATTTTTCCATCCGACGACTCGCCGAATGGGCGCGCGCCAAATTCGATATCCGACTCAACATCGAAGACTTGACCGAACTGGGCACCGCTCAAATCCGTCAACAACTTATCGAGCAAACCGCCGCCAAATACAAACAACGGGAGATCGAATACCCCGTCGAATTTGCTATGAACATGGCTTATGGTCCGCAAGGACCCAATGTTTACGCGTACGAAGCCCTGGCGAACTGGGCCAACAAAAAATACAACGCCGGGTTAACGATCGAGCAAATACAGGAAACGAAGCCGCGTACTTTACATAAGCAACTACTCGAATTAAGTCGCAGTTACAACGACGGCGAACTGGACCGGGAAATTTCCGGTAAAATCGCCAGCCTGAACACTGCCGAATTACTCAACTGGGCAAATGAACGATTCGAGGCTTCGCTAACCGAAACCGATTTACCGAGCGACGGCTCGGAATTGAAAGAAAAACTGTCCGAAATCGGCAAAGAATTCATGCGGGCCGAGCTAAGCGACCTGGAAAAATACGTCTTGCTCCAGGTTTATGACAGCACATGGAAAGATCACCTCTACTCAATGGACCATCTCAAAGGAAGTATCTGGATGCGGTCCTGGGCGGAAAAAGATCCCAAAACCGAATTC
>JAFGTG010000479.1 GCA_016934255.1 Sedimentisphaerales bacterium | reverse complement strand
TCGGGATTCTGGGCTTTGAGGAAAAAGGACGTATTGCCCGTGAACAAATCCTTCACGTGGGATTCGGACAGATCGCGATTATAAATCATGACCTCATCAATTCCCCCCTGAAAGTTCTGATCGTTCTGATTGGGATTTTTTCCGATATTCACGTTAAGGTCAATGAGATCAATGTCTCCGACATGCGGCGCCTCACCTTCCAACAGACCGTCCACATATGTTTTAAGTATGCTTCCGTCATACGTGCCGACGACGTGGTGCCATTCGTCGTTGAACGAGTTGTCTATGGATATGCGGGTTGCGTACGGACTCCCATCCCAAATCGCAAAGATTAACAGGTTGGTTCTGTGCTTGAACTGATAGCAATTGTGCTTTGATACATAATGGTTCTGGCCCCCCATTTCCCCTCCGGTGGGATCGCCGGCATCGACCGTCTTGACCCATGCGGAGATGGTCAGTTTCTCGGTGATATTGAGGCTTTCGGCGTTGCCGCAATCCACGTAATCGTTCGTGCCATCAAGCTGCAAGGCCTTTCCGAAAGGCCCGTCGATCACCAGCGGGGCGCCGTTGATCGTACCGTCATTTCCAGTGCCGCTCAGGTCCGGGACCACCGTGCCCTGGATGTTGTCGAAGGACCAGTAGCCCACGAGCGAGCCCGCATGGCCGACGTTCGCACCGAGACTCAGCGCCAAAATAATTAAAATAAAAAGTGTCACTCTGGTAAGCATGATACATACCTCCTCTTGAATTTAGAATTTGAATAGCTTTAGATCAAACATAGAATTATACATAAATTACAGCGGGTTGTCAAGTAATCTGACCACCTCCTTTCGAGCTTCAGCCCTATCATACGGTTTTTCTTGTAATTGAACTTTTGCAAAATTGAAGTTAGGCATATATTATTTCAGAAAATCGGTTTCATGATTTTCTGAAAATAATCGGCGATTAGATCATAACGTGTTGTCCTATGCGATATTACACATCGGTTTTTTAGAAAGAAAAAATCAAGAGACAAGATTTTTTCTTTCCAAAAGTATGCCTAACTTCAATTTTGCAAAACTCCTATTATGATTAATCTTTGAATCCTCTCATCCAATCCGGCCAGTCTTCGCTTGCGACGCCGCCGGTCGGGGTCCACGGGCCATTCGTTTCATAATTCCGATGCCATTTCAATTGCCATAGATGCTTGAGGTCCACCTTCGATATGGACGCATCCAGGAACAGGCAATTCACCATGGCATGGTGCCTGTTTAAACAGAATCGCTGCATGTTTGACGGCATACCGAAGGCAATCATCGCCCCGTCAAATTCCGGGGGTTCGTCGGTATCGAAAGGACGGCCCTCGGCATGAAGACAATCCGCGAAGAGCGGTATATTTCCCCCGCCCTTGAGGTTGAGCTCTCGCCAAAAGTTCTCGATCGGGCGAGCGAATGCTTCATCCGCCTCTCGGGCATTGTAGAACCAGCCGTTGAGACCATAGCTGAGCAAAACGTCGTCCGGTCCGCGATAGGACCCAAAAGGAACCTCGCCGCCTTCATCGTAGGGCTTCATGGCCAACGGGCACAGCGTGATCTTTCGGTCGTTGTAGTAGTAGCGACGCAGCGCCGAGGCCCAGTGCCTTGGATCATCGGTGTTGTAGCTGCTGCACCCGTTGCAGAACCGGCCCTCATAATCGTTAGCGTACATCGAAAAGACCAGGCTCCATTGATGCAGATTGGACTGGCACGCCGAGGCCTTGGCCTGTTGCCGGACCAGCCGGAGGGACGGCATCAGCAACGCCAGCAGGAGGGCAATGATCGCAATGACAACTAACAATTCAATGAGTGTAAAAGCCTTTCGCATAAACATGTTAAAACTCCTTCTTCCATTGCAGAATATTCTTCATAAAGCCTGGTGGCCAAAAGATACAGCGTGACGTCGTTAGAATGCCGTGTTGCTGTCCATGGTTTCCTTCTCGTTCGTATTCTGCTTTGTCACAACCAACTCCAGCGCAGGGACGGCAAACACCGTATGATTATCCACTGCGCTACTATACGTGGTCATCAGCGTCAGAAATCGATCTGTTTCGCTCAGTTCAAGGTCGATGGGTACGGCATTTGTAAACGGTGTCAGAGCGGGACTGTGGAAACGAGTCTTTCCGTCAACAAGCACATAGAAATCGGCCTTGGCCTGCTTGTAAGGCGCCCGGTCCGTTTCAGAGATTCCACAGAGCGCCGTAAACCGATCGATTTTCGTATTGGGTAAATCCGCGCGAATGGCGTTTAAATCGAAGGTAATTCCTTTATTCCGTTTCATCATAATCGCGGGTTTGTCGAGTGAGCCGTAAGCAATACCATTCAATATCGCGCCGACGTGATCCGCATTCCGATGTTGGGCCGGGATCGCCCAATTGCCGATGTAACGCAGGTATTCCACATTCCTTGGAACGGAACGCATGGCGAATCGATGACCCTCTGAAGTGACCTGGATAAAGCCCTTGGTGCTTACGGGTAGAAACACCCCATCGATGTAATGAAAATGGGGTAGGGTTCGGTAGGTAAAATCTTTTATGGACTGTGTTAAACGACCGTTAATGTTGCGCCCGGAGGAATTATAGGGAGTCTCCAGAAGCTTTGTGGTCATCACGTCAATGGCCGTACCCAGTAGGCCGGTTTGGAATCCGTTACCGCCGCCCACGATATCCGCCAGGTTGATGCGTTTTCCGGGAATACCATAACCGGGCTGATCGGTGATCCTGCGTACAATGAGATTGGCGTCAAACGTCTGTTTCGCAATACGCCCTCCTTTGTCTATCGTCGCGGCCTGACCTTTTCTGAGCATGCGCGTGGCGAAGGGATGGCCGGACTCCGTACTGTTCGCCAGGGCGACTTTCCCTTTATAGACATGCGCTTCGGTTTCGCCATTCTGACGAACCACCATGCCGAATTCCGTGCCGTAGTCCGTAACCGTGCCGGTCGGTGTCTCGACGGTAAAGCCCAGCGCCCGCTTAGGGACTTCCACGGAGATGGTGCCGCTCTGCAGGAACATCCGCCCCCCGTTTTCCAGACGCATTGCGCAGGGGGCTTGCAGAATGACCTCCGCGCCGCCGTCAAAGACAATTTGAACCAGTCCGCATTTCAAGTAAAGAGGGGACGCCGTCAGTCGCGTACCCACCCAGGTTGAAAAGTCGTCTCGACTCCATTGGGCGTCGAGGGATCGCGTGATGGTGGCGACCACCGGAGGGAGGACGGGGGTCGTCGGTACGGGCGACGACGGAGCCGGAGGTTTCGGGCGAATGAGCCAAACACAAGCCACAATGACCAGCATGGCGACGATGGAACCGATACTGAAAACCAACTGACGCCGCCTTGCAAGCTGCTCTTTGTAAGCCAGCTCTTCCTGGCGGCGGCGCTCCTGCTCCTTGAATTCCGCGAGCGCCTCTTCGGCAAATTGCCTTATGGCTTCTTTCCGGGCCTCGGCCTGTTTAGCCGCCTCTTCTGCCGCCCGTTCCGCCTCTTTTCGCTCGTCCTGTTCCAGCGCTTTGATAAGAGGCTGCTCCGATGTCGATACGAACGTCAGCGCCGTTTTGAAGTCGGACGTTTCATCCGATTTGGACGTACCGTAATGCCGGCGAAGCTCTGAGCACAGCAGGATATAATCCACGTAATATTGCTGCATTTTATGATCTGACGCGAGCAGCCGGTCCAGCCGGGCATGCTGCTGTTCCGTGATGAATCCGTCCCGCAACGCACCGAGCAATTCAAAGAGTTCGGAGAATTCCTGGGAGTTCGCCGTCATAGGGATCCCTCCATCTCAAGGGTCCGGCGAATGCAGTGAAGCAATTGGGTATGGATGCGGTTCAGGGATTTGTAAACCGCATCGATACTACGACCAATATGTTCGGCAACCGTCCGGATTGAGGCGTTGAGGTCGTAACGTGAACGGATGATCTGTTGGTCACGCTCCGACAGTTTCTTGAGACATTCCTTCAGCGCATCACGAATGTCATCGAGGTTGTCGGTCGCGGAAATCACACGTTCGGCGACGGCTTCCACGGTCTGGTCGCTGAATTGCACCTTCTGCGTCCGTTTCTTCTTACGGTGATTCATCACTTGGTAGCGTGCGATGCAAAACGCCCAGGCGGCAAAATCGGTTTCCGGCTCGAACTCATCGAATTTGGACCACATGACCCGGGCCGTCTCCTGCATTAAATCATCCGCTTCCGACCAGTCCGGCACCAGGGCCAGAATGAAGCCGTATAACCGTCGTTCGTTCGTTTGATACAGGCGCAGAAATGAATGCCCCCGCGCCATTTCAGATCGATTGTTGTTTGAATACGATTCAGCCATACTTGTTCATTAAGGAAATAGACGTTCCTTTAAAAAATTGGAAATAAAAATAAAGATCAATATATGGTTTTTGTGCCGAAATGTATATAAGTTACTTATATTGCGCTGCTTATGTTTTTGATGGGGCGCGATCAATTTAGCTCTTGTATTAATGTTCTCCGGAGAGCACCGCGTTGGCATGTCGCGCAAATAAGCCTCGTATGTCTTGTCGATATTCTTTGAGGATGCCTTCTCCGAGACCTTGCCAATCACCGCATTGGTAAAGCGCTCGGGCCAGCATAATCTCTCGTAAGGATCCCAGTCGGCGACGCTTTTCCTGCGGGCGGTCGGAGAGAGGCTCAAGCTCCTTCATCACATGGCCTCGCATTCCGGGCTTGTTCAGAAGCCGGACCAAAGGCTCTGCCGCCGTTGGGTCTGCCATCTGTTCCAGCGCCAGGGCCAGAGAACGGTGGTGCGAGAGCGTGATGCTGGAATCAAGTGTGTCCAGCTTCTCCAGAAGAACGGGCAACGCACGCTGATCGCGCGTTTTCCCAAGTGCGAGGATTAGTGCATCGAGTGGCGTCGGCAAGTGGGCATATTCCGCCATCGATCCCTGGAAGATTTTGGCATCCCACCGATCGATCTCTTTTAGCTTCGCGATCAGGATGGGCACGACGTCTCGCTCTCCCATAAAACCAAGCAGCTTCGCGTAGTTGAGCTTGGCTTCACCTGTGGCTGAAGCAAATGCGAGTTTCAAAGGTAGCTTGGCTTTCTCTGTGTGAGAGAGAATGATCGCCAGTGCTTTACAACGGGTGACCCGCGACTGAGTCGGATCACCATATTCATGCACGGCAGCGCGGACGAGCCTGTCGGGCAACGGAAAAGAATCCTCATGCGTAAGCACGTCCTTGGGCAAATTGCCGATTTGGACGAGATGTTTCTGCAATGCCTTGACATCGATTTGCCGTGGCGTGCACTCGTTTTCAACCGCCATCGCCGCCGCTACGCCTGCGGCATAGCCCTGGTTGTGCATGTCCAGTTGCATACGCACCATCGCTGAGGCGTCTCGGTGCATGCTCATACCTAAACCAATCACGAGAAGTCCGTCCAAGCCCCGTGGCAACAGACAGCGGTAGGGCGTATAACAGGTTCCGCCTGGAGCCGGGTGATTCGCCTTGAGAGTTTTCGGCGTGTGCGGAATGAGGGCGAAGTAGGATTCGCTCGGATAACCGTGCGAATCGTAGTCGCTGCCTGAAAGGACAATCGAATCCGGATACGTACGACCGGCGATTTGATCCAGATAAGAGAGCACGTGATCCCCGACCACGCGCCGCCGCTCGCGATTTTGGATAAAGGTGCCCATATCATACGAAGCCGCCGAACTATCCATGCGCACACCCACGAAGGCTCGCCAGACATCGAGAATGTCCGATTCGTCCACCAGGAGGTAGTCCGTATTCACATAGCTCGCCCCCGGACTGCGCATCGGCAAGCCGGTTCCCTGGAGAGCGATCTCCGTCTCGTCGCCGCCGAACATGGATTCGGCGCCTGCGGCCACCGCAATATCGGCGTTACCCGTGGCGTCGATAACCACATCGGCACATATCGCGCCCCGTCCCATGGGCGTCGCGACCAATACCCCTTTAACAACGTTTCCGTCAATAAACGCCCCGCAACCGAGGGTGCCGAGCCATATCTTTCCGTTGGCCTTGCGGATCTCGTTGCGGTACCATTCCATTTTATATTCCGTATTATGCTCCTTGTCGCAAAAGGGCACTTCCTTGGTGAAACCGCGCAGACGGCCATGATAGGCTCGCCCGATCAATCCCATCGTTCCGACACCCCCGAGTCCTTCCTGGTACTCGACGACCAGCACGTCGGCGCCGCGCCTTGCCGCCCCGATAGCGGCGCAGGCGCCGGACGTTCCCCCGCCGACGATTACGACATCGACGTTCGCGAGGACGGGGACGCCGCAGGCGATTGAAGAAACCGTTTTCGTCTTACGATCGGTGGGCCGCAATCCGCGTAATACTTCCCGGACATCTCCGTTGCGAATGGACGGCGCAGAACCCGTCTTGACGGAGATATTTTTCGGAGTTTCCATAGTCCTTGCTTGTTGTGCGGCTGCTCTACCGACCATGTGTCCGAGCCACTCTAACCGGTACGGACGAAGATAGGCTTGCACCTGATCGCGTGGGATATCAGATGATCCGCTGAGCACATAAACTCGAGAGCAACCTTTCAAAATGAAATACTCGATAGAAGGCGGGTTTTCACCAAGCCGTCCGGTTAGTGTTTTTTCTCCAATGATCGAGTCCGGCGGAACAAAGAACAGCTTCTCAGCGGCCCTGAGCTGACCGTCGCGATAGGTGAGATCCCGTGCTTTTTGCTCGGCTTCCGCCAGGGCGGCGAAGCTCCCATCACCGAGATTCAGATTGAGTGCGTACTCGTAATAGAAGAGTTCCCGGTCCTCAACCTTCATGTCGGCTGCTATCTTTCTAATGGTCAGCCCTTCGCGCGTTGCCTTGCCTCCGAGAACAACTCGGTGACAGCATTGGTTCCCTTCGCCCCAAGGCCGTCGTTTGGCGCCGGCTAAACCGGCGACAACCGCACGGTCCGTCGCGTCGATGATGACCTTGCTGATAATGGCCTGCCGTCCGGCTCGATTGGCGATCACGATACCTGCCGGATTGCTACTTTCATCGACCAGAATATCCGTTGGATAGCAACCGAGCAGAAAATCCGCTCCCGCGTCGAGCAGCACCCTCTCAAGCGTCTGCTTTACACGCATTGGCGTGGTGATTTGCTTATCAGAAAAGATTTGCCTTGTCAGTTCACCTTGAAAAGTCTCACCCTCATCGAGCCAGAAACGCATCGTCGCACACAGATCTTCGCCAAGATAGGGACGAGAACCAACAAGCAAGACCTTAGCGTCTTCTCCGGCGGCTTTCGTCGCCGCGGCAACGGCGCCTAAGCTACCTCCGACAACAACGATATCGACCTCACGGACAACCGGTATCTCTCTTGAGCTTTGAGGTATAAACTCGGCATTGGCCGTTGAATAAACGAATAAAGTGAACAATAAACAGATACAGACCCATCGCATTGTGAAATTCCTTGTTAACGAACTTAGATATGACGGCTCCGAATGATGGAAATGACCAGCCAAATGCCTATGATCGCCGCGATGATGTAGCCGAGAATGCCCATCGTCTGAAAGCTGATGAGTCCGAGCACGACGCCGTCTTGTGCGACCAAAAGGCTGGAGGCGACCAGTAACGCCGCGATAATCAGAGCGAAGCTAATCCGATTCGAGCTTTTGTCCAGCGTTTTCGTTAACGTCTCCAGGTGTTCGTGGTGAACGCGCACCTGGAACTTGCCTTGTCGAAATTTCGTCAGGACGGCGTTGATGTCATCGGGCAGTCGTGAGGCCATCTCGCCGGCGCCCTGCACGGCCTTGCGGACGTTGCGAAGCACTTGCTTGGGCTCGAAATCGCGAAGGCTCGACCGCTGGGCGTAAGGTTTCAGGGCTTCGATGAGTCGGAATTCGGGATCAAGCGACGTGGCCATCGATTCGATCGTCATCATGCTTTTGAGCATCAGGGTGAACTGGGTGGGCGGATGCACGTGATTGTGACGAAACAGATCGAACGTCTGTGTCGCGATCATGCCAAAGGGGATGTCCTTTAAGCGAAAGTCATGGTACGTATCGATTAGCTGTTCGATATCGACCGTCAGCTTGTGGATGTCGGTGGTTTCCGCCAACATGTCGTCCCGTTCCAGGCTCCGTACAATTTGCGACGCATCCCGGTCCACAATCGAAAGGACGATATCATTGAAAAACCTGCGATCCTGAACGGACAGTCGCGCTACTTGCCCGAAATCGATCGGGGCCAATACATTGTCGGGCAAAAGAAAAAAGTTACCGGGATGGGGATCGGCATGAAAGAAGCCGAATTCGAACATCTGCTTGAGAACGAACTGAGCGCCGCGCTGCGCCAGTATTCGACCGTCCAAACCGCTTTCTTCGATGGCCTGTTTGTTCGTCGGTTTAATCCCGTCGATGTATTCCATGGTCAGGACGCCCGGAGTGCAATAGTCCTCATAAACGGTTGAGATATGCACGGCGGGATCGTCGGCAAAAAGTCTCATAAAGCGCAATTGATTCCGCCGCTCATTGGCTAAGTCGGTCTCTTTCGTGACGGCGGCTGTAAATTCGGCCACCATCTCCTCCAGTTCGATGGTCTCGTGCTCGAACAATGTTTTGTGCAGGACTCCCGAAAGGTCTTGAAGAATCTCACACTCGGCGCGGATTGTCTCGACGATGCCGGGCCGGCGTACCTTGACCGCGACGTGCACGCCATCCTTCGTTACGGCGCGGTGGAGTTGTGCGATACTCCCGGCTGCAATTGGCATCTCATCGAATTGGGCGAATATGTTTTCGACGCGGTCCCCGAGTTCCTGCTGGAGCTGCGCCATGATCTTCTCCGGCGATTCCGGCGGCACCTGATCCTGCAAACGCTCTAATTCCATGAGATATTCGGGCGGCACCAGGTCGGGACGCGTGCTTAAAAGCTGGCCCAGCTTGATGAACGTCGGACCTAACTCTTCCAGCGCCAGGCGAACGCGAACCGGACGACTCCCCGTTGTTACGGCGGGTCTGACCTGGGCGGGACCGGTTTTCTCGCCGAGCCGGATGGACAGACGCGAGCGGAGCGCCCCCGCGACTTCCCCAAAACCGTACTTCATCAGCACGGCCATGATATGGCGGTAGCATCGCAGGCGGTCAAAAGTACCCCTCAGATGGAACCTCAGGGCTCCCAAGGGCTATGACTCCTTTTTGAGCAGTTCGTCAATTTTCTGCTCGAGTCGCTGGACGTCGTCGCGGGTCGGCAGATTCAAATGCTCCACGGTCTCTCGGACCTGCTTGGAAATGAGTTTCTCGAGTTCAGCGCGATTTTTATCCGCGGCGTCCATCACCGCTTTGACGAATCCCGTCCGATTTTCCTTTTCCATTTGACCCCGGCTGACATATTCGTCGAAGATTTTTTCAGCGCGATCGCGGGTCATCGAAATCGCCCCAAGCCCGGCCAACATCATTTTATCCAATGTCTCGAACATAAGGTCATCCTTTCAAATTGTTTGTAACTTGTCTAAACTGCTTCCCTTTCAATTCATACGTTATACTAAAGCAAACGTCGAGCCACGGCAAGTGAAACACTTCAATCCAAATTAAAATTAAAGGTTTTCATCGATCGTGTCTGGCGATGCATGTGCTCTACCGGTCATCTTTCGTCGAAATGAACAATCTTGCGGGGTTTGCCGTAGTAATAATCGATGAAAAAGTATTGAAAAAGAGAAATCGGAAATTCTGTCTATCGGTTGAGCCAATCCGCTGTTCATCTTCGGTGGTGCTAAGAGAAATGCGAAACTCTCTCTGAACCAAAGGAGGTCAACGATGGTGACGCTTGAAAAACAACGGAGATCGAAGACAACCGAAGAAAACAGACGGCCGAACATCGCCACTCCAGGTCGTTTCACCCGGGGGGGCCGTGAGGTCGTACCATCCAGACATTTTGATACTACATATCTGAAACTCCGAAGCGATATCGAATCACTTGCACGGTTTAATTCTATAGTTGTGTATATGTCTTTACCCAAGAGGTATGTCACAAAGTAGAGATTATGATGGTTGGTCTGAGTAAACAAGATGGAAAACAATAAGGGTAGCAAAAGAAAAAACGGATAAAATCGGAGGTGTTCATTATGACGACGTTGAGTGCACGACAAACGGGTAGAGCAATTGATCTGGGTCGGTGGAGAAACGGCGAACACGCAAAGTCACGGGGCCATTCCAGGATTCCCATCCATCTCAAGCTCGTAGCACTCAAACAACGCTTGAGCTTTTTACGAGATTATCCAGATTACCTCTTGTCGATCGTCTTAACTGTGATCGCGGTGTTACTTTTCATCCCCGCGCATCTTATAAGCACAAATGTGAAGAGCCAGCTCCAAAGAGAAAGCATCTCGTTAGGACAACAAGTTCATTCTTTATCGGCAACGGCTGTTTCTGAAGATCAGATGAAAAGACAACTCGAACGCCTGAGGGCGATTGAGAAGGACGCCGACGAGATAAGACGTTTAGCCGTACAAAGTACACAACGGGAATTGCTGAGTTATGATGTATTTCCCGAACCCGATCCCAACATGAGTTTTTCGACATCGGTCTTCTATGTATTCGGGCAGCAGTTTCGCAGTGGCATTGATCAACTCATCGCACGTGTAAACGGACGTGATTGTCCGACGGAAGTCGAAGTGGACCGACATCTTGAAGAATCGCTTTCTCATTCCGGGCGAAGAGGATTCGCGCGTAGGGGTCTTTCAGGAGGTTCAACACGGAGCAGTTACGGAAGATATATGAGTCGTATCGAGCGTGTGATCGTTGATGAGATCTGCAAAGAGAGGGCTCGATCGATTTCGGTGTATGTTGATCCGTCTGATTTGAGCGGATATGAATACTGGAAAGATTATGAATATCCAGGCAAAGAAGAGGCCATCAAGGATTGCTGGTATCACCAGTTGGCGTATTGGGTCATTGAGGATCTTTTCCATACCATTGAGGCAATGAATTCCGGTTATGACAACGTCCTGACGGCGCCGGTCAAACGTCTCCTGGACGTCACGTTTACGATGGGTTTGAGAAGGCCGGGAACGGGGGGGCGTGTGTTTACCGGATTCAGGAGTCGAAGTCAAAACAAAGAGGGCGGGAATGACAGACCCGCCTACGTACGTTCGGTCAAAGACGGGCTAACTGAATCATGCTCGGGTCGGATCTGCGATGAAGATTATGATGTTATCCATTTTAGTGCGTCTTTTCTGGTAAGCCAGGAGGCCGTTTTACGTTTTATGAATGAACTTTGCAGCGGAAAGGAACACACATTCTCAGGTTTTTTCGGCCGGGAAGCCGAACGACGGTTCAAACATAACCAGATCACTATTCTGGAAAGCAGTATCAATCCCATTGATCCGAACGAAGCCGGCCACAGGCTATACCGGTATGGCCGGGATAGGGTTGTCGAACTCCGCTTGGTCTGCGAATATCTTTTCTGCAAAGAAGCATACGACGTAATAAAACCAGACGTAGTAAGGGATGAATTACAGGCTCAATAAACGACAAAGAGCGAAGGCTAAAGAAGGTCCGAGACCTCAATAAACAATGACCTTCTCAGCTCCTTTGGCTCATTATTAAGACACTTTAACAAAACCTCATTTGTCATTTTGAGCGCGGTCGAGGAATCTATTGAAATAGCACTGCGGTGCGATTCTTTATTCCTTCTCTTCCGGCTGTCGAATTTACAGATGGAGTGTCAAATTTGCAGGACGAACGGATGGTTTTAAAATGCCGGATTTCAGTAATATGTTGCAATAAAATGAATTAAATGAACTGAAAATAAATTGGCACATTATTTGCGTGTTATTGTTTGCAGAAATTAAAACGCGTTTGTGATGTTGTTTCTGTGGACATGAATGTTGTTGTGAATGAATTCAATTTTCAAAAAGGAGGTGACTGATTATGTTGTTGAGCAGATGGGATCCATTTTATGACATGAGCAAAACACTGGAAGAGATGGACAGAATCTTCAACGCGACGAATCGGCCGCTCGGTCTGAGAAGCGTGCCGCGGGGGACGTTTCCGGCCATCAACATTTACGACCAGGGTGACAAAACCGTCCTCTTCGCGGAAATCCCCGGCGTCAATCCGGACGAACTGGAATTGACCGTGCTGGAGGACACCGTGACCCTCAAAGGCAAACGTCCCGACGAGGGTAACGTCGAAGATCGCATGTATCGCAAGGAGCGTGTGGCCGGAGAATTTACTCGCACCCTGACCCTGCTGGATTCCGTTAATCCGGACAAGGTGCAGGCGCAGTACACGAACGGCGTCCTTCGGGTGACTTTGGAAAAGGCCGAGCCGGCCAAGGCGAAGAAAATCAAAATCCAGGCGTAATGGCCGGACCCGTTGGAAGCTGGATGATCGAGTGAAGAGTCAAACAGCAACGGGAATGTAGAAATCGATTTTTCGATCGGAGGTGATTATTATGGCGAAAAAGGAAATAACCAAACGTGAAAAAGCGGATGTTGTATCAACCGAAAAAGAAAAAGCCCAATACTATCAGCCGGCAACGGATGTTCGAGAGACGGAAAAAGAGGTGATTCTCCAATTCGATATGCCCGGCGTCAGCAGCGATCACGTCGAATTGACCGTGGAAAAAGGAACGCTCACCGTGACAGGCACCGCCGATCCGGAAGAGCAGGGTCATGCGGTGTATCGGGAAACGCATATCGGGAACTATCGCCGTATCTTCTCTCTGAATGAAGGCGTCGATACCGAGCATATTCAAGCGGATATGAAAGCGGGCGTTCTGACGGTAAGAATTCCGAAGCCGGAGAAGGCTAAGCCGAAACGTATCGCCATTAAGAGCGCTTAAGGATCGATTTGGGACGTCAAAGAAGATAAAAATTTGAGAACGTGTCGATTTCGGATTGTCGATGTGATCGGGCGGCGCGCCGAACCCATATAGTTTTAAGCAAAGGAGTCTCGCCATGGCTAAAAACTATTATGCGATACTCGGTTTAACCTGGAATGCAACCGCAGAAGAAATCAGAGAGGCTTACCGTCGCCTCGCCAAGGAATTTCATCCGGACCATTATGGCGGGGATAGGCGGATGTTCCTGGATATCCAGGAAGCCTATTCCACGCTCAGCGTTCCCTCCAGGCGCAGGGCGTATGACGAACACATTACCCGCCGCCCGGCGCGTTCTTACCGTGATGTTGAGCCATACAGTGCCGATATCCAACCGGAACCTCTCATCCCGGAAGACCAACCGGCGGATATCGGCGACATCTCTCTGACGCGTTCCTTTCAAACGTTTACGCCGTCATTCGATGAGATTTTCGACCGGTTATGGAGCAATTTCAGCAATCTGAGCCGGCGGAAGTCCGAAGGCGTGCAGAATCTGACGCTGGACGTGCCGATTACGCCGGAACAAGCGCGCCGAGGCGGACAGGCGCGAATTCTCGTTCCCGCCCAGGCGCGGTGTCCCTCATGTCGGGGTTATGGCGGTGTCGGTCCGTATGAATGCGCTCATTGTGCGGGGGAAGGAGTGATTGTGGGTGATTTTCCTGTATCCATCTCGTTTCCCCCGGGACTCCAGGGGGATCATACGGTCCTTGTTTCTTTGGACCGTTTTGGTATTCGCAATTTATATCTGGCGGTGAGCTTCCGACTGACCTCGGCGGAGGAAATATGATGTTCGACTATTCTTCCAGTGTGCCGGCTAAGCCCCGTCGTCGGCCGTAGATTAATCCGCGCAGACTCAGATCGGGATCTTCCCGCTTGACGCTAAGCGGCAGATCGCCTTCTGAGACGCTAATATAGCCTTTTTGGGTCATACAATTTTCCATGTACTTGTGTTCGTACGAACCGGGCTTGTTGTTCGTGACCCGTTTGGCTAACTCGGCCGCACAATCGTCGCAGTCTTGCTTGCATTGCTCGAACGTCTTGCCTTCCTGATAATAATACTTGGCGCAGCCGCCACAGAAACAAATCCCAACGACGAGAATCAGCATAATCCAGCTTTTCATGAATCAACTCCTTCCGGGTCGTCATCCAGCCCGATATTGTTCATTCGGCTTGGCTCAGCGGCGTTGCTGGGCCTTTAATTCGTAAAATATCAGGTTTTTCGTGGAATATCAACCCTTTTTCATTTTTTGAATGCCCCGTCGCGATTCCAGCCAGGTTCCATTGATTTAACGGGCGGATTCGTATATGATTGGGTTGTGAATAAGTTCTTTAAGACGTTTTTTAAAGAAAAGGAGACAACAATGGAAAGACGATCATTCTTAAAGGTTGCGGGCAGTGTCGCCGCGGGCAGTGCGATGGGTATCCAGCCAACCGTCGCCGAGGAAAAATCCACCTCGATCTATACAAGTGAGAAAGTCAGCGGGATGCCGCGACGCATGCTCGGTCGAACGGGTGAGAAGATTTCGGTGGTCGCCTTTCCCGGCCTGGCCCTTGCCCATTACGACCAGCACCGTTGTACTGCGGGTCTGCGGGATGCGCTCTATCGAGGCGTGAATTACTTCGACGTCGCTCCGGCGTACGGCCGGAACGGTGATTGCGAGATTAAGATGGGCATCGGACTTGAAGGCCTCGACCGAAGTAAGTATTTCTTGTCTTGCAAAACCAAGATGCGCGACAAAGAAGGCTGCCGCGAAGAATTGGAACGTTCGCTTAAACGGTTGAAAACCGATCATTTCGACTTGTATCAATTGCACCATATCCGCAGGCCGGACGAAGTCGAACAGGCCCTCGGCCCCAACGGCGCGATGGAGACCATCTTAAAAGCCAGAGACGAGGGTAAAATCCGTTTCATCGGTTTTTCCGCGCACACGACCAAAGGCGCCTTAGCGGCCATGAACGGCTTTCCTTTCGATACGGTGATGTTCCCCATCAACTTCGTCGAATACTACAAGTTCGGTTTTGGCAAGGCGGTTTGGGATTTGGCCGCCGAAAAAGGCGTGGGGATTTTGGGCATGAAGGCGCTCTCGAAAGGCCCCTGGCCGAAAGGGGTGAAACGAACGCGTCAATGGTGGTACCGCGCGACGGAGACACAGGACGAGACGAACGCTGCGATACGTTTCACCCTGTCTCAAAAGCAGGTCGCGGCGGGTATCCCCCCGTCATTCCTCGACCTGTTGGACAAGGCCATCGAAGCCGGGCGGTCGTATCAACCCATCGCCGACGAAGAAACAGAGCAGTTAAAGAGAACCGCCGACGATTGCCTGTCCCTGTTCAAGAGCCAGGAAGACGCCGTCGCCCATGGTGGACATTTACATGAGCCCTATCCCGACGGCTTGAATGCGTGCTGTCCCTGCGCTCATGCCTGATCCGTACAGGCATAGATAAAGCGACATTTAAATAAGTTCATCATTCTGAAGAGAAACACCAATCGGTAGGGTGGGGCTTGCCCCACCTTTTTTCTTTTTGATTCTGTCGTTCTGTGCGATAAGAAGCAGATGTTTTCCTTAAAAAAATGTGACAAATAGTATTGCGTTTCGTAATATAAAGCCTTTGGAATTTTTATAAAGCGTTGTTTATCAGGTGAACTTCATACAAGAAAAGAAAAATGTCAATAGTAGAGGAGAAGGAATTAAGCCACAATAGGATTTTTCAAATCCTAACCCGGTCGAGCCGGAACCAAACAGGGGAAGGTAAAAGGCTGATGCCTTACCGAACGTACCTTCCGCCGGTAAATATCTTCT
>JAFGTG010000478.1 GCA_016934255.1 Sedimentisphaerales bacterium | reverse complement strand
GCGCGGGCCAGGGAACAGTTGGTGCGCGTCGGGTTATCCGGGCGGATCAAACATCGGCCGAACCAGTTGTCCGGCGGAGAGAGACAGCGCGTCGCCATTGCCCGGGCCCTGAGCAACCATCCCAGCATCCTCCTGGCTGACGAACCCACGGGCAACCTCGACAGCAAAACAAGCGAGGACGTCCTTAAATTGTTCGATCAGCTTCATCGTGAGGGTCAGACGATCATTTTAGTGACACACGAGGATCTCGTGGGTCGCCATGCCGAACGCATTTTGCAAATGCGGGATGGACAGATTATCTTCGATGAGAAGACCGGATCAAATCGCATCGTGCCCGCAAGTCAGGAGTCCGACGATGAATAGACGCACGTTCATATATGATAGGACGGGTGAGTGGGTGACGATCGACGTTGCACGGAGGCGCTCATGAAACAACTGCTCGCGGCTCCGTTATTGTTTGTCGCTCTGGTCCTGCAAAGCATTCGCCTGGCCATGGGCCAGATTTGGGCGAATAAAATGCGCTCCACGTTGACGACGGTCGGCATTGTGATCGGCGTGGCGTCGGTGACCGCGGTCATCGCCGCCCTGACCGGCCTGAAGGCCAAAGTGCTCAAGGACTTTGAGGCGCTCGGAACCAATAAAATCTTCATCGTTCCGCATTGGCCCCGGGAAGGGAAATTCAGGCATTTCAATTGGCGGCAAATCCGTTTCACGCCGAAACAATTCGAGGGCCTGTTGGAGCGTTGCCCGTCCCTCGAAGACTACACGTTGATGACCGACCGCGGCCAAACCGTCTATTATGGCGTTGAAAGTATCGACGGGGCTCGCATCAACGGCATCAATCCTTCCTGGCACCGGATCGAAAACCGGTCCGTCATTGACGGACGGCCCTTTACACTAATGGATGAGGAGAATGGGTGGCAGGTCTGTTTAATCACGCCGGAAGTGAGGGATGACCTGCGCCTCGAGCGCGACTGTATCGGCAAACGGATCGTCATCGACCGGCGAAGCTATGAGATTGTCGGGGTGGTCGAGGGGCGCGTCAAAGGCGGTATGTTCAGCGACATGGGATCGTCGAAGGAGGTCTTTATTCCCTTCGAGACCGCGTATCGGCTCTGGGATCCCTGGATCTATGCCATGGCCAGTTGCCGAGCGCCGGAGTTGTCCAAGGAGGCCCAGGCGGAGCTGCGTTTCTTTCTCCGGCAGGCCCGTCGTCTCGAACCGGGCGATCCGGATACCTTCCGCCTGGAGGTGATTGAGGAGTATCAGAAGATGTTCACCAGTTTTGCCATGACCGTCACCGCCGTGGCGGGCGGGATCGTTGGCATCTCTCTGCTCGTGGGCGGCGTCGGTATTATGAACATCATGCTTGTCTCGGTCTCCGAACGCACGCGCGAAATCGGTTTGCGCAAAGCGGTGGGCGCTAAACCCTCGGCGATCCTGCTGCAATTTCTCGTTGAGTCGGTCGTGCTGTGTTTGTTTGGCGGGCTGATCGGGGTCGGACTCGGCCAGTTGTTGACGATATTCATCGCCAATATCCCGGGAGCGGACCTTCTGGATATGGCGTATATTCCCCTGTGGGCCATCGCGCTGTCGTTCGGCTTTGCGGCCACGGTGGGGGTTTTCTTTGGTATGTTCCCGGCGATCAAAGCCGCCCGACTCGATCCTATTGAGGCTCTGAGACATGAGTAAACAGATGACAGAAGGCAGCCGACAGATGACAGACAAAAAACGACGATGGACGAAAGTCCTCGGGACTCCTTGCGGAGGACGAGGGACGAAGGACGATTCATCTTGCGTCATTCGTTCCTCGTGCCGAGGGCGTCCCGCCCTCGAATCGCGGGCAAGATGCCCGCGACACGGATGGACGATGGACGAAGTATTACTTGCTTTGCGTCTCTCGTCCCTCGTCCGTCGTCCGTCGTTTATCAGGTCGTCTGTTTTCTGTCTTCTGATCTCTGTCCTCTGTCTTATGTGCGGGTGTGATCTTTTCAGTAAGAAGGATCCCTACGCCCTCCAAATTCCCCCTGAAAGGTTTCGAAAAGTTCAAACGCTTGAATTGAAAGAGGCCAAGCCCGAAGAGCAGGTTCGGGATATCAACGACGTGAATGAAGCCCCGGCGAAAGAGCTTGAGCTGAGTCTGGAGCAGTGCCGGGCCATGACGCTGGAGAATAACCTCGAACTGAAGGTGCAGCTTATCAGCCCGGCCATGGCCGCCGAGAGAGTCAGCCAGGAAGAGGCCCGGTTCGAGGCGGCATTTACTTCGAATGTGAATTATGTCAAGCAGGATACGCCGACCGCCTCATTTCTCGATGAAATTTCAGGCTCGCAAACCGACTATTTCGGGGCGGGTCTCGGTGTGCAGGTCCCTTTGCGAACCGGTGGGACGATTAACTTTGACATGGCGGATGCTCGCTTGAAGACCGGATCGCCCTACTCGATTTTCGATCCTTCTTATAGTTCAGATATGTCCCTGTCGATCAGTCAGCCTCTCCTTCGTAACGCCGGGAGACGTGTCAACACCTATTCTATTCGCATCGCCGAATACGAACGACAAATCACCGACGCCCGAACCAAACTTGAAGTGATCAGCGTGATAGCCGCGGTGGACCGCGTGTACTGGCGACTGTATGCCGCCCGGCGGGAATTGGAGGTTCGCAAGAAACAATATGATCTGGCGGAGGCGCTATACCAACAGGCGCTCCGTTTTGTGGACGCCGGGGACAAACCCCAAGTGGAGGTGATCCGGACCGAGGCCGGCGTGGCCCAGCAGCTTGAGGCCATCATCATTTCGGAGAACAATGTGCGCGATCGGGAGCGTGAACTCAAGCGGACGCTTAATAAGGTGGGTCTGGGGATGCAGACCCCGACGGTGCTGATCCCTGGGACCGAGCCCGATCCCGTGCGGTATGAGTTGGAGAGGAAGCGGTTGGTGACGACGGCGATGGAGCATCGGATGGAGCTGCTTGAACTGGAACTGCAAATCGCCGAAGACGTCGCCGGAGTGGAATATGCGAAGAATCAAACCCTTCCGTTGGTGACCTTGGGTTATACGTATAATATTAACGGTCTGGGGGCGACCCGGGACGATTCGTTTGATTTGCTTTTTGATACACGATTCGAGGATCATCGCGTGGGATTGCAGTTGGAGGTGCCGCTGGGTAATGGGGCGGCCAAGAGCCGGCTCCGGCAGGCCTTTTATCAGCGCCGACAGCGATTGGCCAGCCGGGAAAATCGCCAGGCGATGATCGAGCTGGAGGTGCTCAACGCCGTCGATCAGCTTGAGGCAAACTGGCAGCGGGTGTTGGCCAGCCGGCAAAGCACGATCCTGGATGGCCGGTTGTTCGAGGCGGAGAAACGCCAGTTCGAGCTTGGCCTGAACACCTCGACCGACGTGCTCCAGACCCAGGCGAATTTTGCCAATTCCCAAAGCGCCGAGATACAGGCCCTTGCGGAATATCAGATTGCTCTCGTCGATCTGGCCTATGCGACCGGCACCCTCCTCGGTGCGGCGAAAGTGGGATGGGAACCGATTGTGCCGACGACGGATTAGGTGATCGGGATATCAGGAACCCAGGTTGCGGCTATCAGGTCATCAGGGTATCAGGCAGGTGTCGGTGATGAGATTTTCCTTCCCGATCCCCTGATTTCCTGGTATCCTTCTTCCTGATAGCCTGATATTCTGATAACCTTTAGAAAGGATAGATCATGGAAGGCCCGAACATCGAAGAGCCTCAAAACCTTGAAGATAACCAACGTGTCGATCCGATTCAGCGTCTTGAGAAGCAAGACACACCCAAACCGAAACGCCGGAAGTTATTCATCGTTATCCTATGTATCGCGCTGCCTGGTGCGGCCGTGGGGATATGGGCTTTCATTCGTTATGCCGTGCCGAAGGTGAAGGAAATGAGCTGGACCTCGAACCAGATGATCGCTATCTATATTGCGGCGGGTTTTCTTGTCGCTGTGGTTATCGCCTGGTTCCTTCTGCATCGAACGCTCCGGACGAGATTGAGAATGGAAAAAGCCATGTATCTCGACCCGGACATCAATGATTGGCTTATCATCTTTAACTGGACGCCGAAGATCCTCTACGTTCCGACGATCATCGCTTCGCTTTTGGCTTCTGTGCTGATGTATTTCAGTGAGGCGCAAATGTGGTTTTTCGGTTCCATTCCCGGCGTCGTGATCGGGGCGTGCTGGCTGGGCGTTTTCTTTTTAAATTTTCTCGTGGAGGAATACAGCATTAGCATCAAGATTCTTCTGATCTCCCTGGTCAGTTTGGGATGTTTTCTGTTGTGGCTGCATCTACTGGGTTGGGTGATGGGTTTTCTCAGGTTGTTCAAACATCTTGCCCTGAGCATTAATGGGACAGGCTATCTTCTCATCGGCGTGATCGGTTTATTGACGATTTTCATTTCCTGGTTCAAGGGGCTTTTCTATTACATGACGATCACGCCCAACTATATGAACATTCAAGAAGGCCCGACGGAGTCCGGGGAACAAATCGGGCGGGAAGACTATAACAGCAAGATCGATACAAGCGACTTTCTCGAACGGCTCATGGGCTTCGGAAAGATCATCATCACGTTCAAGGATAGGAAGCGAGAGCCTATTACGGTACTGGTCTGGAGAATTCAAAAGAAGGCCCAGATGTTAGAAAAGGTCCGGGCGAAATTCGCAATTGACCATCAATTGCAACAACCGCCGTTCGTAGGATCGTAGAAGGTGAAATCCGAATTTCTAAATCCGAAATCCGAATGTTCAAAATAAAAACGTCTCAATCCCGGCTCACGGCGCAAATTCTGTTTTGAATTTATGTCATTTGGATTTTGAATTTGTTTCGGATTTAGGATTTCGTGCTTAAGATTTTGTTTTATTCTTCTATCTTCGGACAGGACATCAAATAGTCCATGCACTCGCTCATCTTGGCCGTCGCAACCGCGATGGTGCTGTCGGCGGCCCCGTAATAAAGATGAATCTGGTCGGTCTCTTCCTGCACCGTGGCCCCGGTGGGAAAGACGACATCACTGACGTCGCCGATACGCTCGTACGAGGCGCTGGGACCGAGGACCCATTCGTCACCGCGACGCAGGACTTTCCAGGGCGAGTTCAAGTCCAGCAGGGCTAATCCGACGCGATAGATCGCCCCGGCGGTCGTGTTTCGAACGCCGTGGTAAAAGAGCATCCAGCCTTCCGGCGTCTCAATGGGCTGGCAGGCCAGTCCGACTCGCTGGCCGTCCCAGTAAGCGTGCCGGGTCATAATCAGCGGCCGGTGGTCGCCCCAGTGCTTGAGGTCGGGGGAGAAACTGATCCACATGTGCGCTTCGCCGCGTACGATGGGCCGGTGAATTAGGGCGAATCGTCCGTTGAACCGCCGGGGGAACAGGCAGGCGTCCTTATCCTCCGGCGGCAGCAGGGAGCCGAGGCGGGCGAACGTCTTGAAATTCTTGGTGATCGCCAGCGAAACCACCGGGCCGCCCTCGCTGAAAGAGACATACGTCACGGCGAATTGTTTCTGCTCTTCGAGCCAGACGATCCGAGGGTCTTCCAATCCCCACCGTTCCTCTCGAGAATTCTGATCCGCTTCGAGCGTGGGGGTGGAATCGATCTGCCAGTTCGTAAACCCGTCGGCGCTGCGCGCGACCGTCAGATGGGAAAATCCCCGCATATCTTCGACGCGCACCAACAGCAGCGTTTCCCCGTTTAAGCTTGCGGCGGCGGGATTGAAGACCGCGTTCGTCGCATACGGCCAATCCTTGGGGGTCAGGATCGGATTGCCCTTATATCTCGTGAATAAGTCATGGGCCTTTTTTTGTCGTAACAACTCGGGCATAGCTTCGTTTCTCCGAAACGTTAAAGGTCCGTAGGAGTCATTGAATTTTCAAACGGTTCCGGGTGAATATCCACACCCGAATATTCTATAAATTATCGGCAAGATGGGCAAGTTCCAGTAAATCAAAGTGGAAATTTTCAATAGCGGAGGATAAAACTCTTTTATTTTCAGTCTTAACCGGTGAATCGTCAATCATGTGTGGTTATTTCCCCCATCGTTTCGCCTTGCGGCTTAGGCTTTAATGAGCTGCGTTTCGTACAGGCTTTGATATAACGGGCAGGTTTCGATTAATCGGTCGTGCTGGCCCTGGGCGACGATTTCCCCCTCGTTCATCACCACGATCACGTCGGCTGTAATGACTGTACTGAACCGATGGGCGATGATAAAGCTGGTTCGGTCCCGCATGATCTCCTCGATCGCATTATGAATCTTGGCTTCGCTGTCGGCGTCCACCTGACTGGTCGCTTCGTCGAAAATCAAGATGGCGGGATTCTTCAGGATCGCCCGGGCGATGACAATCCGCTGCAACTGGCCGCCGCTCAGGCCGGCTCCCTGCTCGCCGATGACGGTGTCGTAGCCCTTGGGCAAGGGAACGATAAATTCATGAGCAAACGCCCGTCTGGCCGCGGCGATGATTTCCTCCCGGCTCGCATCCGGTTTTCCATAGGCGATGTTAGCCGCGATGGTATCGTTGAACGTGACGACGTGTTGCGTAACCATTCCAATCTGATTTCGCAAGCTAAATAAGGTGGCATGATGAATATCTTTGCCGTCGATGAGTACCTGGCCCGAATCGGGATCGTAGAATCTCGGTACGAGATTGGCCAGGGTGGTTTTCCCCGAGCCGTTCGGACCGACGATGGCCACGTTATGGCCCGCCGGGACGGTGAGATTGACCTGTTTGAGCACGGGGCGGTGCGTTCCCGGATAGGTGAACACGATATTTTTAAATTCAATGTTCCGCTTTAACGGTTTAAGCTCTTCCGCTCCGGACATTTCCTGTTCAAGGGGCTCGTCGAGCACGGCGAAGACGCGCTCCGCGGCGGCGTTCGACATTTGCACCTTATTCCAGACGTCGCTGCTCTTGCGGATACACTCCGCGGTGACCCCCAGTGCGATCAGGAGTCCGAAAAAAGAGCTTGATTTCATGTTGGCGTTGACGACCCAATGAACGCCGACGAGCAGTGCCGCCGAGCCCGCCATCATGCCGAGCACTTCCATGACGGGGCTGGTCGCGGCGTCGATCTTGGTGATATGCAAAAGGCGCTTAAGCAGCTTCGCGTTCACCGCTTTGAAGGCCGAGGTCTCCTGGTCCTGGCGGTTGTAAACCTTGACGACGCTCAGGGCGCCGACGACGTCTTCGAGACGGCCAAGCATGGCCGCCGTACTCACCAGCGACTTCTTCATGCCCTTCTTAATCTGTTTACCTAAAGCCGCGCCGAATCCGACGGCCACGGGAGCAGACGCCAGGAAAATCAGCGTGAGTCTCCAGTCCAAAATGAAGGCGAGAGTCAGCGTGCCGATGGCTTCCATCGGTTCGCGCAGCGCCTTACCCAGCATTATTTTCACTGAATGGGTGACCTGAATGGTGTCGTTGACGATCCGGCTGACCGTATCGCTGGTGCCCTCTTGGGAGAAGAAGCCGATCGGCATCCTCAGCACGTGGGAAAAGACGTCGTTTCGCAAATTCGCGATGGCCACCTGAACCACTTTTTCTGCGAGGTATTTCTGGTAGAACATGGCGATACATCGCAAAATGGTAACGACGACCATTGCGAGAATAATGAAAACAACGACGCGCTGCTTGCTCGACCGCTCGGCGCCGCGTTCGACGATGTGACCCACGAGCGATTGGGCGGCGTCCGCATAAAACGGCTTCGGCGGCGTCATCATTTGGCATTCCATTATCACCGGCGTGCCCGATTTGTTCTCCCGCTTAACGTGGAGCCTCAGTTGTGTCCCGTCGGTTGTGGCCAGGGCTTCAAGCAGGTGCGCCCGGGTCATTCTTGTTGAATCTGAACCGGTCGAAGAGGCCCCGGCACCGATAATCTTGTCGTTAACCTGCAAACCGGCCTTTTGTGCCTCACTCTCGTCTTTGACAAGGGTAACCAGCAGGTGATGCGCGATATCCTCGTTGGGATTTTCTAAGAAATCGGGTGTTTCTGGAACATAGAAGTCCATGCCGTACCGCCAGGTACACACGTTCCGATCCACCCAGCCGCGCAGTCCCTCTTCCCCCATCATGACCTTCAGCAGGGGCACAATCGTCGCAAAACTCAACGAGAAGAGAACCCCGATCAGCATCGCACTGACGACAACGGCGATCAGCCGGTGCCATTGCGGCCAAACATAGACAAATATGCGTGTAAAAGCCTTCATATATCGTAACGCGCCCTGCGTATTGTGTCAGTCGTTCCGGCCTATATCGGTTGCGTCATGCGGAGTGTATGAGTCTTTTGCGCAATACGATATATACCATACAGCTTTCTTTTCGGTTTCACTCAAAACAGCCGTCAGCATCAGGAAAATACCACACCGTCCCGCAGAGGTCAAGTGTAAAGCTTCTTGACCTTTAAGCCCGTTTTTGTTACTTTTCTGAGCTTTTAGGAAGAAACATCATGAAGATAGACACGTGGATCCTGGGAGCGTATGAGACGAATTGTTTCGTCCTCCGCGGCGATAATGCGGCCAAAGACTGCCTCGTCATAGATCCCGGCCTCGACGCCGACCCGCTCATTGACTTTCTCAAGGAACGCGAGTGGAATCCCGTTGCGGTCGTTCTCACGCACGGCCATATCGACCACATCGCCGGTCTGGCCGCGCTGCGCGAGCAGTTTCCCGATACGAAGGTTTATATTCACACGCTTGATGCGAAGATGCTCACGGACCCGTACGCGAATCTGTCCGCCATGCACGGGATGGCGTTTACCACGGAACCTGAAGACGTGGCGTTGCACGAGCAGGACGTCGTCGAGCAGGCGGGCATCAGGCTAAAAGTCCGCCACACCCCCGGCCATACGCCGGGAGGGATTTGCCTGTATTCACAAGAGGATAACGTCGCGTTTGTCGGCGACACGCTTTTTGCCGGGTCCATCGGCCGGACCGACTTCCCCGGCGGCAGCATGCCGCAACTACTGAGTAGCGTCGAAAAAAAGCTCTTCACCCTCCCCGGCGAAACCAAAGCCTACCCCGGGCACGGACCCGCCACCACCATCGCCCGGGAAAAAGCTCACAATCCTTTCTTTCAATAGTGGATTGGCTGTGCTTACAGGATTCGGATTTTATGGATTCTTTATAGTGAAGATGTAATCGCTCGCGCTATATTTTACGCACCAGACGTTGATGCCGTCGATATTGTCCGTTTCGTACATAATGCCAAAGGCAAGATTCGCTTCCCACAAACCCTCACTGAGTACGAGCGGATCGTCCAGGCCGGATGCACTCGCGCCAAGCTCATATACCCATTCCTCGTCCGTATCCTGATTCTCTAAATCGAACCGGATTAGATTCACGTCTGGATCGATCGGAGGCTCCCACGTTATCGTCACGGGAGAAGCCAAACGGTTCTGGTGTGCGAAACTGGTAAAGGTAGGCTTCTGGACGACCTGGGTTATGGCGTCGCCGGTGCCGGGGATCCCAAACCTCGCCGTTGTTTGCTCCTGGCGCCCGTCGCCGTAATAGACGATAATAGTGTAATCTCCATCTCCATAGGGATGCAAACTGCCCGGATCGTCGAACTCGGTACCGTAATACCATTCGTATGCGCAACGCTCAACCCCATATTCTCGTCCTTTTTCGATCCAGCCTTCTTCTATGATCTCCTGCTCTTCAGGAATCTCCGATATCTCGAATAATTCTCTGGCGGGCGTCACGAATTCAATTTTTTCCACGGTCTCGTCAGTCAGCACATTTAGCCAGAACTCGTATTCCGTATCGTCAGGGTCTTCAGGGTCTTCATAGTCATAACCCGAGGCGATTTCAATACGGAAGACATGAGTCGGCCGGTCCCATACCAGTTGGGGATAGTCTTGTCCCTCGATCGTCCAGATAGGCCGATCGAAATCCCATCTGGCGTCTATGAAGGTATGGGCATTCTGCATTTCAGCCGTCGTCCTGCCTTCTCCCCCTTCGCTGTTTATTTGTCCGCTGGTTTCGATATCCCAGAACGATGATTGGACCGTATGAGGCGATCCGACACCGACCAATCCACCGACACTGGAAACGCCTGCAACAAGACCTGCTGAATAACAATGGACTATTTCTCCACGAAAGGCTTCATCCTCCCATTGGTATAGGTTTGAACCCACTAATCCGCCGATCGCGTGAGTACCCGTCACGGAACCGGTGGCATAGCAGTTTCCAATCTCTCCACAATTTAATCCGACTAATCCACCAACCTCTTCATAACCTGCAATCTCCACCCTGGCGCCGCAACTCCCGATGGGACTGAACCAATTTTCTCCTGCGATGCCTCCGACGCAATAATCTCCCGTGACATTCCCGGCCGCGAAGCAATCGGCCGTTACGCCGGCGCCCCAATCGTTCCGATTATTACATCCGACGATCCCGCCGACACACCAATCTCCTGCGACACGGCCTTCGAAGCTACATTGTGTTAGAATACCGCCGCCTTTGAATCCCACTATCCCGCCTGCGGAAGAGCCGCCTGCGATCAATCCCGTCGATTGACAATTCGAGAAGGTCGCTAAATTATCTGATGAACCGGCTATTCCGCCTACATAGTTCGTACCACTAACAACGCCATCGAAGTTACATTTGTCTATAGTCCCCTCGTTGTTATACCCACATAAACCACCGATATCTTCATTTCCACTGGCGGAACCAGTAATATGGCAATTGGATACAACGCCCTTATTTTCTCCCACAAGGATACCGATAGTATTTCCTATCCCCCAGTTGCTCCATATTCCAACCACGTTCGCATCTACGACATCTAAATTTCTTATTCGGCTTCTACCATTAACGGTACCGAACAAGGCGAGTTGATTGTGGCCTTTTATGACAAGATTGGATATCGTACAATCATGACCCTCAAACACGCCTGAAAATTCAGGAATCACAGACATGGACCATGTGATGCCGGATAAATCAAGGTCCTGGATTAGTTGATAACAAACTCCTTGTTTTTGATAAATGATCGACCCCAGTTCTGCCGCCGTAGAAATTAAATAGGGGGATTCGTTCGTGCCCTCTCCCGATAAAACAGGCGGAAGATAACCATTGAAAAAGCTTAATGCCGGATACCCACCATTTTGCGGCATCTGCCAGATTTCGTGTAAACCGTTTTCAATTTCTCCGACAAAATCCCAGTGAGTCTCTGTAAACGTGCTCTCTGTCTGCATCGCATCTGTTGTTTTACCTGTCCCTCCGTTACTTTCCAACTGTCCGCTGCTTTCCATATCCCAGAAACAGCCTATCATATCACCGCCATTATCGCCGCACAGACCACCGAGACGGCGACAAACCTTTTCACAGGTTACGCGTCCTGTTGAATAGCAGTGGGTGATACTCCCTGTGTTATATCCACACAAGCCGCCGATATATTCATCATAGACATGAACCCCACGGTCTAAGACATTTGCATTCGAATAACAGTTGATGATGGTACTATGGTTACCGCCGCACAAACCACCAAGTTTTCCACCGCCGCTTACCCTACCTGTCGAGTAACAGTTGCTGATACACCCCTCCTCGTTCTTCCCACACAAGCCGCCGACGTAAGTCCATCCTTCTATAGTGATATTTTCAACGCTGAGGTTCTTAATCATCCCCCCTTCATCAAGACAACTGAATAACCCTGTAAAGCGTTCGTCCGGCAGATCAATGGTCAGATTTCTGATTGTATGGCCGCGGCCGTCAAACACGCCTGTAAAGGAATCTCCATAATAATCAACGGGTTTTATTTCAAGTCCCGTCAGGTCGATATCTGATAATAGGGAAAAGTGCTTATCCAAAAGGGCGGAAGCTTGACTTATCATAATCATCTGATCTGATTTGGTAATTTGATAGGGATCAACCGCCGTGCCGCTGCCTTCCATCCAGTCAATCGGCGTTTCGGGAATCGTTTGTCCGGCGGTAAGTTCCCATGCAAGGCGCGGATAATCCTTACCTTCATCCAAGACCCAGTTCGGATTGCTTGCCCAACCGTTGAGGCCGTACCAATACGGATTCATCATTTCCCCTGTGGTCAGACCGATTCCCCCGGCGCTATCCCCCTGACCGGAAGTCTCTATATCCCAAAAGCAGTTGACGATCTCTCTATACGGACCGTACCCGCACAATCCACCGACATAGCGGTTGCCGGTGACCTCGCCGGTCGAATAGCAATAGCTGATACGACCCGTGCAATCATGATTAAAGTGATATCCACATAAGCCGCCGAGAAAGTGATCCCCGATGACTTTGCATGTTGAATAACAATTGCTTATATGACACAGATGATCAACATTCTGTCCGCATAAGCCGCCGAGATAATCATCGCCGTTTACGGTGCCTCTCGAATAACAATTGGTGATGCTACTTTTGTAACCGTTATGTCCACACAAGCCGCCGAGACAGTCATCGCCGGTTACGGTGCCTGTCGAAGAACAATTCTCGATACTGCTGTCGTAACCATTAAATCCGCACAAGCCGCCGAGATAGTCGGCCTCGGACCCGCCAGTAATCGAACCCGTCGAATGACAATTGCTGATACGGCCGTAAGTATTATCGCCGCACAGGCCGCCGAGGAAATCGGAATCATCGCCGCCTTTAATTGAGATATTGTCCAGGCCAAGATTTATAATTTCCGCCTCATCACCCGAAAGACTTCCAAACAAACCAAGGTAATCATTGCCGGCTTCATCACTATCAATCGAAATATTTTTGATGGTGTAGCCGTCACCGTCAAAAACACCGGAAAAGGGAGTACCTTGAAAATTATCATTCACGTCATTGATATCCGGGGCAATCACCGCACGGTGAAAAACCTTACAGCCGGGCACGTTGGGATCGAGGTCTATATTTGCGGTCAAGATAAAGTGTTTGTCGTAATCCTCGGGACTCTCCCCTAACAGCATCAGGTCGCGGGCGGTGGCGATCTGGTACGGATTGTCTGCCGTACCGGCGCCGCCGCTGTATTTGGCCTGTACGGGATTGCTTAACAGCCACAGTGAAATCAGCAGCAGTACGGTCCATAGAATTCGCGAATGATTCGACGTTGACATACATGATCCTCCATTTATAGCTTTTACAATGATCGAAAGATCGAAAATCCTCTTTATTTAAACAATCATCGCGTGCGACGATCAAGGTGTCGAAGTTCCTCCTGAAGTTTATATCCTTAGAATAAGGATACCATAAAATCCACTACAAAAGCAAGGAATATCCCTCTCGGACCGGTTTCTTTTCCCAGAATGAACTGGGTTCAAAGGAGGTTATCGCAGATTTCTATCTCTACCGTCCGTTTGTGTTGATCCTGTTTATATCATAAAATTCGAGTTTCAATCGCTCTGTTCTGCAACGGTCTCGCCACCACCCTCGCCCACGAAAAAGCCCACAACCCCTTTTTCCAGTTGAAGCTTGTTGAACAAAGTAATATTTTGAAAATCTATACTTTCATGATATAATACTCTGTCGTGGTTGTAATGGAAACTGCTTCCAGAACTGTATAGACGGCAGGAAGTCGTAACTATGAGTGTCCGATTTCATCCTCATGCACGAGAACGTATGGCTCAACGAGGAGCCACTGAACAGGAAGTGATAATAACTGTGGAGTCAGGAGAGCGATTTGAAGCGAAATATAGCAGAGTTGGTTTTCGTAGAAACTTTCCCTTTAACCAACAGTGGCTCGGTAAACAATATAGAACAAAACAGATAGAGGTTTATTCTGTTCACGAAGATGATGATTGGCTCGTCATTTCCGTTATTACCCGGTATTTTTGATAAAGATTGGAAATGGAGATGAGGTAAGGTTATGAAGCTTACTTACGACCCACGATATAATATAGGTTATATTCGCTTTAAAGAAAAAGATGCAACGGTTGAATCCATTAAACTGAGTGACGAACTCGTTGTTGATATGGCGCCGGACGGAACGGTTTACGGTATCGAGCTTCTCAATGCGAACGAACAACTACAGCGTGAGAGTGTGGATGGGCTGATTATCATTAACGAGGCAACAGGCGAGCAGGTACAATATCCCCTCGTTAAAGGCAAAGCGGGTTAATGAATGCCGATCGACCCGGCTCCGGCCCCGCCACCACCCTCGCTGAGGAAAAAGCTCACAATCACTTCTTTTAGAAAAATCGTACAAAGGAACCCGAATCGTTGGGTTGTTCAATCGAGCTTGAGATTGAATTCATACTGTTCGGATATCTTTTTTACAGAGTCTCTGAGTTCCGGATCTAATTCGAGAGCTTTCAGCAAATCTTTTTTAGCTTCTTCAGATTTTCCTAACTCGGCATAAAACTCTCCCCGATCCAAATATGCAACGGCGCATCCTGGATTAATCTCAATCACCTTGTCATAATCTAAAATAGCCCGGTCATACTCACCTTTTTCATAATAGGCAGTGCCCCGATTATTATATGCCACAGCATAGTATGGATCGATCTCAATGGCCTTGTCATAATCCAGAATGGCCCGATCATACTCATCTTTTTTATAATAGGTATTCCCCCGATTGTAATGGGCCACAGCATACTTTGGATCGATCTCGATGGCCTTGTCATAATCAAGAATGGCCCGGTCATATTCGCCTTTGTTTGTATAGATATTGCCCCGATTATTGTAGGCACTAGCATCTTCTGGATCGATCTCAATGACCTTTATATAGTCCTGAATGGCCCGATCATATTTGCCTTTGTTTTCATAGACACATCCCCTGTTGATATAGGCATCAGTATATTTGGGATCGATCTCGATTACTTTGGTGAAATCCAGAATGGCCCGGTCATACTCACCATTGTATGCATAGGTAATTCCCCGATTGTTATAGGCTTCAACAAATTTTGGATCGAATTGGATAGCCTTTGTGTAATCTTCAATGGCGCGAACGTACTCCCCTTTGGCATTGAAAACGTTGCCGCGACCCGTATAGGCTATAGCGTAATTGGGGTCGATCTCAATGGCCATTGTATAATCCCGGATGGCTCGGTCATATTCGCTTTTTTCTTGATAGGCGTTGCCCCGATTGTGATAGGCCTTAGTTGATCCAGGATCGATCTCAATGGCTTTGTTATACTCCAGTATGGCTCTATCATATTCACCTCTGGATTTATAGACTACTCCTCGACTGTTATGTATCCCAGCAAGAAGTCCTCTTTTATCCAAGAGCCGGATTCTTGTATGAACGAGCAATGGATTATCTTTGTTCTTGAGTTCCCAATAATTACCTACCTTTACAAACTGATCCTTAAGTTTAAAAAACAAGCTTATCTCGTAGAACCATGTCATGTCCGCGATTACTACTTGGCCATCAAATAAATCCACGATACAAGCTACATGACCTCCCTTCGCGTCCCTTCCCCCTTCCACAAACACGACTTGATCCAACACATCTATAGATCTAACCGAAAGCCCAATCGCATTTCCGATTATATACACCAATTGCGAATACCCCAGACAATTCGCCTGTCGATTTTCAATCACATCACCAAGCTCGAAAACCCTTTTAGAACTAAACTCTTTTTTAATTTTCTTGCCAAGTTCCTCTAAAACATTTTCCTCAATGTTCGCAACCTGGATCCTGGATATTTTGCCTTCTTGATAATCCTGGTAGGCGTTGATAAGTCTATCCTTCCAAATAATCAGAACAGGGCGACCGAACTCATCCTTCCAGTCCATGACCATTCGATCGAAATCTTCGGCGATTTTATCAGGATATTCCAGGCTTTTGATTAACTGTTTAATCCGTTTCGAAAGTTCATCGTCGGTAGAAACAGGATCGGAGACCTTTGTTTGTTCTTTGGATTGAATGGATGTCTCTGTATTTAGAACGGTCGTTTCTTCGCCATGAACCTGAGAAACGGGACTCATGGTAGTAATGATCGTTGCCAGGATTAATTTCGTATAACTCATCCCGTATGTCGTAATGTTCGCCATTCCAAACATCGTGACTGTCCTGATAGGAAAAGTAGCAAGGAAAAAATCCCTCTGAGTTTTTGCCTGTTACCTTCCGTATCCTGTCGCTTCGTTATAAAAGTTGTATGATGTATTGTACTTCATAATCGTATCCGGAACAAAATAAATTCGGCGAAGTCGTAGGGTTTTTGACAAGATAAACAGGATTGACAGGATGTAAGGGCAGGCCCGTGTGCCTGCCCTGGTCAATCCCTTGGGGATGCCTTACGGCACCACATGGGATTGCCCCTGCGTTGAATTGCTGTACAGGGCGACCACACGGGGTCGCCCCTACAAAATCTGTGTTGATCTTGTAATCCTGTCAAAAATAGAAAAATTCATTTGACATCAAGCGAATGTGTTTGTATAATACATATCTAATATATAGATAGAATAGCAGAATACAGGAGACAGGAGACAGAAGTCAGACAATAGACTCAAGACTTCAGACCTTAGACATCAGACCAAATAAAAAAGAAAGGGAATCGGGCCATCAGAAGACCTCCTCTATTGATCAGTGATTATTGATTATTGACGATTGACTATTGTAAATTTATCCGCGTCATCCGCGGAATCCGCGGTTAATGAAAACAAATCCTAAACCGTGTTGAGTCGTGTCGAAAAACACTAAAAATGCACAAAAATTCACATTTTTTCACAAAAACCGTCATTTATCCTGGGTTTCCGTTTCAAAAACGCCAAAAAATCGCGTTTTTTCATGCGGATTCGTGGTACCTTTTACAAAACGAACCCAATGCCGGCCTCCGGCCGAAAATCCGAAGTTCTAATTTCTAAATCCTAAACAAAAAGGAGGGTGATTGTGTAAAACAAAGCCAATTGACTTCGTATTGAGGATTGCGTGATGTGTGTTGCGAGAACGAATTTACAAAACAAAGCCAATTGGCTTAGGCCCGCAAGCGGCTTAATCATCTTGTTTATAAGGAGTTGCGTGATGAACTGATTGAGTAAACCACCCAAAAACAAAGCCAATCAAAGCCAATATGTCGAGCTGGATTCGCAATACGCGATACGCAAGACGAAAGACGCAAGACGAGTTTAAAAGTGGTTGTTGAGATATTCGGGCTTGCCGTCGTCGCTGTCGTAACTGGTCGCGTCGGAGGTCTCGGCGTCGATGCGGATGCGCTCGATGCGTTCAGCCTTCTTGGTGTGGCTGTCGATGGTGGCTAAGACGCCGTTCATTCTGACGTCGTCGGTGGCGATCTCGAACGGGTACGGCATCTGCGTTCGGAACGACTTCAGGACGCTCTCGACGCCCCGGCCGAGGATGGAGTCGTGCGGGCCGGTCATGCCGATATCGGTGATGTAGGCGGTGCCCTTGGGCATGATTCGCTCGTCGGCGGTCGCGACGTGAGTGTGCGTGCCGAAGCACAGGCTGACCCGGCCGTCCAGATGGTAGCCCATCGCGATCTTTTCGCTGGTGGCCTCGGCGTGCATATCGACGACGATGACATCCGCTTCCTGCTGGAGCCGAGGTAGAATGCGATCGATCATGTTGTACGGGCAGTCGCCGGGCTTCATAAAAAGCCGGCCGATCAGGGCGACGACGGCCACGGTCGGTCCTTTGCCGGTCTTATACATCGCGGTGCCTTTGCCGGCGGCGCTGGTAGGGAAATTAGCCGGGCGGACGATGTTGTCGGCGGTTTCGAGCGTCGGGATGATTTCCCGCTTGCGATAGGTGTGGTCGCCTAACGTGATCAGGTTGACGCCGTAGCGGAGTAGTTTGTTGTAGATTTGCGGCGTCAGGCCGGAGCCGCCGGCGGCGTTTTCGGCGTTGGCGATCACGCAATCAATGCTGCGCTCCTTGACCAGGGCTTTAAGCTTGTCGGCAATGATTCGTCTGCCGGGCCGGCCGACAATGTCACCTATGCATAGGATATTGAGTTTCATAATTAGATTTTAAAAGTGCCTAAAGTTGAGAGTGCCTAAAGTGCCAAAAATGACACGTAAGTGTCATCCCGAACCCGTTCGGCTGTGCTCAGGGTAAACTCCGCTGAGGGGTCTGGCTTACGAACAAGATTCTTCCCCTTCGGCTTCGCTCAGGGCTAAAGGCTCTTTGCGCTCAGAATGACAGCTTCGTTTTTACTGTCGTTCACTTTCGTTCACTTTAGACACTTTAGTTCACTTTAGTCACTTTAGTCACTTTAGTCACTTTTTTCCGTTATTTCGCATATTCGATACAGCGGACCTCGCGGAGCAGCGTGATCTGGATTTCGCCGGGATAGGTCATCTCGTTCTCGACCTTGTTGGCGATGTCCCGCGCCACTTTGACGGCGGCCTCGTCGTCCACTTCGTCGGCGGCGACGATAACGCGGATTTCCCGGCCGGCCTGGATGGCGTAAGCGTTCTCGACGCCTTTGAAACCCGTGGCGATCTCCTCGAGTTTTTCCAGCCGTTTGATATACCGTTCGAGCGTTTCTCTGCGGGCGCCGGGACGCGAGGCGCTGATCGCATCAGCGGCGGCCACCAGCGGCGTATAGGGATTATCCGGCGGAACGTCGCCATGATGACCCGCAACGGCGTTAAGGACGATCGGCGACTCGTTAAAACGCTTGAGAAAATTGGTCCCGATGGTCGGGTGATTGCCTTCGACGTCGTGGTCGATGGCTTTGCCGATATCGTGCAGCAAGCCGGCCCGGCGGGCGATGGTGCCGTCGAGGCCGAGCTCGTCGGCCATGACCTGCGCCAGAAAAGCCACCTCAACGCTGTGGCGCAGGACGTTCTGGCCGTAGCTCGTGCGATAGCTCAAAGCGCCGAGCAGGCTGAGGACTTTATTGCTCAAGCCCCGAATGTTCGTCTCGACGGCGGCGTCTTTACCGATCTGCAGGAGCTTGTGATTGACGTCCTTTTTGGTTTGGGCGACGAGTTCTTCGATGCGCGAGGGATGGATACGTCCATCCTGTATGAGGCGTTCCATCGACAGGCGGGCCACTTCCCGCCGGACGGGATTGAACCCGCTGACGACGATCATGCCGGGTGTGTCATCGACGATGACGTCCACGCCGGTTGCTTTCTCGAACGCCCGGATGTTCCGGCCTTCCCGGCCGATGATTCGGCCCTTCATATCGTCGTTCGGGATCTCGACGGTCGAGACCGTGACCTCGCAGGTATGCTCGGCGGCATAGCGCTGGATGGCGGCGCTGATGATTTCCCGGCTCTTTTCGTCGGCCGTTTCGGTTGTTTCTTCCAGCTTCCGCTGGATCAGAGACGACATTTCGTGCTCACATTCATCTTCGAGACGCTTTAACAGCAGGCTCTTCGCTTCTTCGATGTCCATCGCGGTGATTTTGAGCAGTTGGTTTTTCTGCTGGGCAATCAACACCGCGAGTTGTTTTTCATTCTGGGTGATATTGCGCGCCCTTCGTTCATTGTCTTCATGTTGCTGTTTGAGGGCCTTTTCACGCTGCTGGAGCAGTTCCGTCTGGCGGTCGAGGGTATCTTCTCGTTTGGTGAGTCGTAATTCATTTTCGTGCAGTTCGGCCCGGATTTTACCGGCCTCGGCGGCGACTTGTTCCCGCCGTTTCATCGTTTCGGCTTTCGCGTCAATCTGGGCGGATTTGATGATGTTTTCCGCTTCTTTTTTAGCCCCGTCAATTTGTCGTTGCAGGTCTTCCTGGAAGGTTTTGGCCTTTGCCCGGCTGATCATCTGGGTGATGATGGCGACTAAACATCCGCCCAGAGCAAGACCGATCACGAGAGCGCCGATGATCCCCAAGGAAGTTTCCATTAGAATATCCATAATTTACAACCTTTCCCATACCACTATCATAGAGTTATCGCAGCACGATTTGATGGGAAAGACGATGGTCTCTTCAGCAGAGAAGTTCCAAAGGGATGGCAATGATAAACGAAATCTTTATTGCATGGGCGCAGGATCAGCTACAGATTTCCACAATCTGTTGTGAAAACGGCCCTATTGATCTCAAAAGGCCGATTCCTATTTTGCTCTTTGCTGATTGAGTTTCCAAAACTAATACTCCCTTGTGGGTAATCGAATACTATCGCACACAGATTTCGTTTCATGCTAAACTCACTTTCAGTATGTTATATGCTGCCTGGAAACCCGTTTTCTTCCAAGCTGTTAACATTGCCGAAGGTGTCTTTGTAACTTTTACTACCGACTAACAAAAGGGCTGTTAACCCTTTGCTTACAAGCGTCCCCTGATTAAGTGATGTTGTTAATCCGAAAATCGGGACAAACCACAGTCTTATTCATCAATTGTTGCTAACGCTAACTTCATCGTAGAGCATCTTTATAATATGGTCAAGAAAAAAATACGATTTACCCTTTTTTGTACTTCACGATATTATGACGTAGTTGGTATCGGCTGGAAAAGAGGGGCTGTTTCTCGAATTCTTGTCGTACTATGCTTATAAGTACCGGCAATTCAAAAAATTACGATACTCTTTCTCGGAATCGGAATCTCTGAAAACCACCATCTGGATTATTTATATGATCCGGCTGAATTCAAGAGAAAACCGGATTATTGAGCAAATAGAAAGGTTTTGTTGGGTCCATAAGAGGGCTAAATCATTCTTTCAATGTTACTTTATGCTCAGATGAAACCGCCTGGATTAAGGCCAAAGCTGTTTTTCAAGCCAATGATCGGCTAATACGGCAAAGTCCGAGAAGTCGATCTGATCGTCCTCGTTCAAATCCATCGGAATCATGAGCGGCTGTTCGAAAAGGCCCGTTCCGTTTGTGGCAACGTAGGCGACCTCAGATTGTGAAAGGGCGTAATTGTAGATTCTAAAGTCGTCGATGAGACCGTCGTACCCTCCGTACCAGCCGGAGCCGATTTCAAAGGACGTGATCCCGGAGATCGGTGAGTTCGTTCCGATTCGGCTGTCATATAGCAAGCCGTTGAGGAAGATTTGCATGGTTCCGGTTTGGACGTCTTTAGTGAAAGCCCAATGGTTCCACCGACCGGACCATTCACTTGGATAACGGTGGTTTCCGCTGAGCCGGTTATCAAACGACCAGGGGTGGCCACAGTCCCAATTGTATCGGCCGGGCGGCCTCCAGCAACCGAGGTTGATAGCGATAACCGGATCGTCCAGTCCGTATATGTAATTCGAGCAACACAGGGTGTCGCTGAGGTGTGTTGAATTGTCCCCATATTGCCAGAACGTGATGGTGATTCCTTCCTCGATGTCCAAGAATACAGCCGGAGCGTTTGTGAGTTCCACGGCGTCCCGCTTCCCATTGAAGTGGATCGCCTGGCCGTAAACGCCCTGTGTGTATGTTGGTTCGCCGCGCAACCGACCGTCGTTTTTCCCGGCGCTATCGTTGGTATCGCCGTCGAATGTGTACCAGAGAACCGGATCGCCGGGGGGCGTCACGGGGTATATATTATATCCTCTGTCGAGCCAGCGGAGAGCCATTTCTTCCAGGTCTTTCGCGTCCACGACACAATTACCGTCGAAATCGGCCTCCACTTGATTCTCTCGCAGGCATCGGGTTGGATATAAACGGATGTCATCAAAAAACACTCTGCCGCTGCCCAAGCTGAATGGTTGACCGACTTCGGCGCAAAAGCCGAGGGCGATGCTCGTGATATTGGCCAGGTTTAAGTTCGGATCGTTCAGTGCGTTTAGATCGATCCGCCAGACCTGCCATGATTCATTTTTCAGATCGTTAGCGTCGCCGGGATAGGAGATGATCGTTTCGGAGTCCTCATCATCCAGTACGAGATACATCTGAGCCGGACTATTGTATGATCGACCGAAGAAGAAAAGCTCCAGGACTTTTTCACCGGCCGCTGTCCAGTCCTGTGCCGGATCGAACGTCTGGATCGCTTCGGTATAATCAGTGAAGTGATAGTACCAGTAATCGAACATCATTGATTTTTTGCTGCATGTGTGCGTCTGTTCGGACGTTACGTAAATGTTGGCGTCCTTCCAGGCGTCGTTGAAGTTGATATTATTGGGATCGCTCGGATTGAGAAGGTTATACTGGTCAAAATCATCCACAACGCGGTGATCGATCGTCGTAAAGCTCCAAATGACGCCGGGCTGAATCTGGGTGTCGTTTACTTCGTCGATCCGCCAATAATACGTCTTGCCTAATTCGAGTTTGCCGGGATCGAATGTGTTGGCGTCCTGCGGCTGTGAGGGATCGCTAACGGGAGTTGCATTGGTATCCACATCGCTGAGATTGTCACCGAAATAAACCGTATGTTTTTGTGTGGAGTGACCCGGCAGCCAACTCAGCACAACATCCGTCGGCAAGTTCTTCGCGCGATCGACGGGGATGGGATAATGGGCCGTTGAGCCACAATTGGTGCAGATTCTCGCCTGGACGCTTGCAATATCGAATCCGGGGGCTTCTCCCCCGTGATCTAAGCCGAGGATGCGCAAAGCGCACGGTTCGAACGGCAGGATGACATCGATTAGGTCGATGTTAATTTCGCTTGGATCGACTCCGGCGCCGACACTCCCGGCCAAAACCCGACCCAGCAAGTATTCCTGATCGAGTCCATCGGTAATAAAAACAAGGGCTTGCTCGCTGACGGGCCCCAGTTCGATCATCGTGATATCCTGTTCCAGGCCGTCCACGATCCGGCCGCGAAATTGCAGATCCACCCAGTGGTCCGGCGGCAGCGTCACACCCGATTTCTCCGAAGGAGGCGGGCCGACCAGCCACTTTTCCGGGACGACCTGAATTGGGCCTCGATAATTACCCTCGGCATCCATACCCTCCCAGCAGCTACTGTCCGCGTCGAAGGCATCGATCAGATAGCATGGATACTCGAACGTACCTTCTTCGGCCAGGGCCGTCTCACCGGGCGATAACACCCAAAAGACCACTGTTAGAGCTAACAGGCAACCCTTCACTTTACGTTACCCTCCAAACCAGATTTTGACAGTATCGATGGCTATGCTCCCAACATTATACCCAGCAGATTATATCATTTTTCCTTGGCTAATGCAAGAAAATCGGACCTTGGAATGAAATGTTTCAGGACCGCGCATAACCGGAAAAGCTTGATAAGCATGAATTGACTTTGGTATATTGGAGGAGTTGATTGGGTGTGCGATCCACTTGAGGTGGACACGGCCTACAGGATTGAAGTGAGCTAAAGTGACTAAAATGAGCTAAAGTGACTAAAGTGAATTCCGTATGATGACGTTCCGTTTAACTTTAGTCACTTTAGTCACTTTTAACTTTAGGCACTTATATGAATAGGGATATTCGGAATAAACGCATTGCTATTTTGTCGCCGGTCGCGTGGCGCACGCCTCCAAGGGCGTACGGTGCGTGGGAGACCGTTGCGAGTAATATCACCGAGGGTTTGGTCGCCCGCGGCTGGAAGAACGTGACGCTTTTTGCGACCCAAGACTCCGTGACGAGTGCGAAACTCGATGGGTGGATCGAAAAAGGCTACGAGGAAGATAAAAATCATATCCCTCTGGTTTCTACGTGTCTGCATATATCCAAGGTGATGCAGCGGGCCGGCGAATTTGACCTGATTCATAATAACTTCGACTATATACCGCTCACTTACCTGCCGTTCATTAAAACGCCTATGCTAACGACGATCCACGGCTTTTCCGCGCCGGATATCCTGAGGATTTACCACGACCACAAAGAGTCGTATTACGTTTCTATCAGCGATTCCGATAGAGACCCAGGCTTACCTTACCTTGCGACCGTTTATAACGGTATAGACCTTTCAAACCTGACGTTCAGAGAGACCCCGGGCGACAAGCTCGTCCACTACGGCCGAATCCACAATGACAAGGGCACGCATTTGGCCATCGAGGTAGCGAAAAAGTCTGGCATGGATTTGATCATTGCCGGCATTATTCAGGATCAGGCTTACTTCGATTCTTTCGTCAAGCCCCACCTCAATCAGTCTTCGATTCAGTACATCGGTCCCGTTGATCCGGTCCAGCGTGACGCTCTTCTAAATCAGGCTTATGCCGTGCTTCATCTGAATCTAATCCCCGAACGTTTCGGTCTGGTGATGGCTGAATCCATGGCCGCGGGCGTGCCGGTCATTGCGATGGATTTAGGTTCCTGCCGGGAAGTGGTTGCAGACAAGCAAACGGGTTATCTGGTCAATAATGTTGACGAGGCCGTGGCGGCCGTCGGTCAGATCGACCGCATCGACCGCACCCTGTGCCGGCGACGCGTGGAAGAGAACTTCGCTATCGATAAGATGGTTGACGGCTACGAAAAGGTTTATGCCGAAATCTTCCGGCGAGAAGCTCAGAGAAAATAAAAGTTTTTGGGGATGTGAATAATGAATAAGCCGTTTATCACTCGTTATGAAGGTAATCCAATCTTAACGAAGGACGATATTCCATATCCGGTTCATACGGTTCATAACGCCGGCGTGACGAAGTTCGATGATCGGTATGTGATGCTGTTTCGCTCGCATCTCGATACGGGCCGGTCGATCATCGGAATCGCTCAAAGCGAGGACGGTTTTCATTTCACAGCCGGACCGGCGCCGTTTATGGTACCGAGTAAGGAACCGCTCTTTGCTGAGTATGAAGCCTTCGGCGTCGAAGACCCGCGCATTACTTGTCTCGAAGGCGCATACTATATCACGTACAGCGCCTATTCGCAGCACGGCGTTCGCATTGGCCTGGCCAGGACGTACGATTTCGAATCGGTCGAGCGCATGGCGTTGATCACGCAGGCGGATTATCGAAACACCGTGCTCTTTCCGGAGAAGATCGATGGTCGCTATGTCAAGCTGGACCGGCCGCATAGTGACATCAGCCCGTGGTCGATCTGGATCAGCTATTCACCCGATTTACGTCACTGGGGCGATTCACGATTGATTATGAAGCCGGTGCCATACCACTGGGACGAAACGAAGATCGGTCCCGGCGCCCCGCCGATTCGCACAGATAAAGGCTGGCTCAGCATTTATCACGGCGTCTTCCCGACGATGGCCGGGCACGTCTATCGGCTCGGCGCCGCTTTGCACAAGCTCGACGATCCGGCCGAGATTCTCGGCGTCGGCGATCGCTGGATTTTGCAGCCGGAGGATGTTTGGGAAGTCACAGGTTACGTCCCGAACGTTGTTTTCACCTGCGGCGCCGTCCCCGAAGACGACGGCACACTGAAACTCTACTGGGGCGGCGCCGATACAGTCATGTGCGCCGGCACAGCAATCATCGATGAACTCGTTCATCTTTGCTTAACCGACTCCCGCCCTGCGGTGTAACTGTTTTTCGTATGAATTTGATTTTGAATCGGATTGATGAGGCATTATCTTTGACTTTTCTCCTTTTATAGATTTATTGAAGATTTGCCCCTACCTTTCGACGGTGTCAATCGATATAGCTACGTCAATTGTTATCCTTTTTAACTTCAGTAATGAGCCCTCGCATGAATTCGGCGGCTAATTGTGCGTTCTTTTCGGCGTATTCGACGCCGACGGTTTGGCCGTTCGCAACGGGTAGCGAATGGCATAATTCGTAACTGAGATAGCCGGAATAGCCGATCTCGTGCATTGCGCGAATGAAAGGTTTGTAGAATTTTGCACCTTTGACTTTGCCCTCTCTGTCCTTTTCATATTCGCCGCCGAAATGGGACAAGACCTGCAGATCGCCCACGGCTTTCGCGGCCCGCCGGATATTTTCAGGGCTTTTATCCGCCATAATCGGGACATCCAACGAGACTTTCAGGTTGGGAGAATTGACTTCTTTCACCATTCTCAGCACATCTCGATAATCTCGAATCACAGGCGCATGGTTTTGTAAGGCTAAAATAACACCGGCGTCTTCCGCGTATCGTGCACATTCCGCCAAGCCTTCGCGACACCAGGCCCATACTTCCTCCTCTGCAAATTTTTCGTGGGTATATTTCCAGATATCCCTGGCAATCGTATATTGTGCGATTTGCGGATGCTTCGTCACACCCGGCCAGGCTAAGAACATTCGCAACGTCCTCGCACCCAAATCCGACGTCATGCGAATAAGCTCTTTAACATATGCAATCTGGCACTCCCGATATTCCGGAATGGGACTGCTGAAGTCGTTATTGGCCGCAACGCCATAGATTTCGACTCCTTCACCCTGAGAAGCCGTGCGAAGCTCTCTGCATCGTCGTGCCGGCCAGTCAAGCGGATTGCCGTGTGGACGTTTTCCGTCGATTTCGATTCCTTCGTAACCGTATTTCCTGGCTCGTTTGATCATCTCTTCCAGCGTAAGAGCTTCCCCCCGATACCAAATCCCAAGAAACGTGATGCTGTACAAACCGATTTTCATATTCGATCTTTTCTTTGGGCCGCCCTGCGAGGCGCGGTTGAACTTTGCAATCATTCCCGCCGTAGCGGCCAGCGATGTACCTATGAATTGTCTTCGATTCATTTTTGTGCTCTCTTTCATAGAATTGCGTTTATCCGCTCTGGATTGTCAAAGAAAAGCTTACCAGCACGATAGCATAAGCGCATCCAACGAAGAAGTCAAATATTCACAGGGGAATAGGGGAATAGTCAATCGCTCGCTTGCGCGAGGTGTGCATACCTTGCCGGAATTCAGTTTTCATAGCCGATTCAGAGCGGGTGAAGGTTCAATTGAGCTTGAGGTTCAGATCGAACTCCGCACAGAGTTTTTCGACGTCGTTTCTCAGCGTTTGATCCAGTGTGATCGCTTGCATCATGTCGTGTACGGCTTCCGCGCGTTCCCCTAATTGAGCGTAGCCGATCGCGCGGGTATAATAGGCCCGGGCGTAGGTCGGATTTAATTGGATCGCCTGGGTGTAGTCGTTGATCGCTTCGTCATAATGACCCAACGATAAGTGGGCGAAACCGCGTCCGAAATAAGCCTTGGCGAATTGCGGGTTGAGTTCGATCGCGCGGGTGTAATCCACGATAGCCTTGGCATATTCTTCGGTGTCCAGGTAGGCGTTGGCCCGGTTGTGGTAGGCGCTGACGTAGGTCGGGTCCAGTTCGATGGCCTTATTGAAATCTGCGATGGCGTCTGCGTGGTCGCTGAGGATCAGGCGGGCGCCGCCCCGATTGTTGTAGGCCCGGGCGCATTGGGGTCTTCGCTCAATCGCCTTGTCGTAATGCTCGATGGCTTCGGCGCCTCGACCCGACATATATTGCATCGTGCCTCGGCAGAAGTATATTTCCCCGATCAATTCATTATGGTCCAGAATGTGAATCGTTTTGTTTTCCTGCGTGATATGGTTCTTGTCTTTGTACGTCCAGCGACTTCCTTCTCCCTCGAATTCACTATCGGTGATGATGCGTTCGCTGAGAAAATTATTGCTTCTGATCAGATCAACGACCGTCATGGTCCCATCGGATAGTTCGACGATATTGGCGACGTGCTCCGACGACACGTTCATGGCCGAAACGGTCAGGCCGATCGAATTACCCAGGATACAAAGCAACTGAGCGTAGCCGAAACAGTTGGCGTGTCGGTATCCGATGATCGTCTCCAAATCGAAATAATTCCGTTTGTAAGCGATCTCGCTCTTGATACTTTGACATAATCCCGCAACGACCTTTTCTTCCGTTTGAGCGAGTTGAGTCCTGGAGATGTGTCCTTCTTTACACGCTTCTTGCGATCTGAATAAAATTCTTTGGAGGATGGGCAGAACGGATTGTCCCCGCGGAGTCTTCCAGCGGCTCACCATAGAGACGAGATTGTCGGCGGTCGCCGCGGGGTATTCCATAGCCGTGACTTGCTGTCGAATTTGTTGGAATATGTCGTCACTTGCCGATGACGTGTGCGTTTGGAACCCGGCGAATTGAGAGAGGGGACGAGCCTTTCCCCGTCCGTTTAAAGTGGAAACCATCGTCAATAGGATCAAAGCAACTACGATGACATATTTTCTAAACACGGTCTTCGATATCACTGGAATAACCATCAAGAACCTCCTACCGATTCTCCTCGCAATTTTAGTTTGAGTACGACATCAATAAATAACACACCGTTGTGTGGATCTTGTTTTAAGACCTCAAGCCCGTATATCGGTCAAACCCAACTGTGCAATCAGTAGAATTTATAGGTAAAGGAAAGGGGACAGAGGTGACAATAACGTCGTGGAGGCAAGACGATCGAGTGGCAAAAGTGAAAATGGACTTCCTATAAAACGATGCATTTCTGGCAGGATGAGTTAATTCTTTACATTTATGGTCCATAAAAAAAGTTTTTTTTGAATGATGTGTCCGATAATATTAGGTGTTTTCGTTCATGGTTATGGGACGGTTAAAAACTTGATTTTTTCGTAAAAATCTCCTCTTTACAGGCATAAACAAGCGTTAATAATAAACGTGATTGGATTGAGTATTAAGATCGTTGAACGGCGGTGGGTGGTCGATGCCTGCCGTCCGGAAAATGAAACAAATCATTCTCAATTAAGTGAAAGGAGTCCGAAAATGTCGAGATCATGTTGGGGTACGGTTGTCCTTGTTGTTCTGATACTCTTTGCCGGAGTGGAAGGCAAGACAACACAAGAGTTCCTTCAGCAGACCTTCTTAGGAAGATCTGTAACAAACCAGGCGAGGGCGGATGTAGGCGTGCAAGATCGGTCGTTCGTTGCACGGCTTGTCGTTGTGGATCCCAGCGTTCAATCAATAATGGATCCCATGATGGCTCCGATGCCTCAGGGGCCGGAACCGCTTGTCGGTTTACGGGATGTTGACTTGAAGCAGTTGGTTGCCATCGATACGACGTCGTTGATCGATATGACGGGAATGTACGAGGATGATGCGGTCGATGCGATCAACGCGGCCGGTTTAAAAGTCCATAAGATTACCTACGATTATAGTGACGAGGTTCCCGCGGGATGTGTGGTGCGACAGGAACCTCAGGCCGGGACGTTTGTCAGGGCGCAAACCGGTGTGAAACTGATCATCGCTCAGACGAAAATCGCCATTCAATCGTTTCCAATAGACAGAGGCATCGGTGGAGAAGTCACAAGCCAGGGGCAATTAATTGTGCATCGTCTCTTTGACGTCGAGTTGATGAACTCGATTCAGAACATTCCGATTTTTGCCATTGCGAATCGGGGATCGCGCCATGCCACGGTCGAAGCCAGAGCACAATCCATTGCGGAGAACCTTCTTATGGCGTGGGGACTTCTGGCGGAAGGCGGTTATCTGGAAGCGGCTTCCGATACGTGGGTCATGCCGGATGATGAGGCCCGGTGGCAGCTTAGAGGCCCGTTTGCACCTGCTTATAACGTATTTCCCGAGTCCTATCCGGCTATCTATGTACGCCACGAGAAGCTGGGGAGTACACCGCTGAGAATCATGACGGTTTATCCTGAAGATGCCGCCTTTATGGGCCAGCCGGTCGATGAGAATGGAACGCCGACCCTCTTCACGCAGCAGGAATTGGCGGAATATCTTGTCTCTCTCTTTCAGGCGCATTACACGATGTTGGGCAAGCGAAGCGGTCAGCTCGAAGATTTCGAGAATCTCGAAATTTGCAAGACGCGCGAAGGTAAGATCTTTAAGGAGATTTGTATTCGCGCCCTGGAAGAAGCCAGAGATGAAGATACCGGGACGACGAGTGTTGTCGATTTGAAAAGTGCCCTGGCCCGTGTCGCCGTCAGTCAGCGTTATCGTCTTTTGAATTTGGCGTTTAACGCACCGAAAGATTGGCGTCTTAAGGATTCAAATGAATAGTATCAAAGCATAATCCACGGGGTGTTATCAATGGAGACCATGTGAAATGAGAACCGTTAGCTTAATCATTTGTGTTTTCGCGATGGTATGTTTAAGTGTGTTCGTTTCCGGTTGTGGAACCGAAAACGGTATGCAGGCGCAGAGTTCTTGTTGCGGGATGTGGACGACGGTTGGGACGCAGGGATATCAATGCGCCGTCAAATACCGCGAGGGCGCACTTCCGGCTTATAGGCTTGTGATCGCGCTGAACCCGTTGTCGGAACATGAAAGGAATGAATTCCTGCGGGGATTCCGGATGGCATATTTCGATGCCGATGACGACTCGCAGGGACAACTATATACGGAGATCCTCAGACAATCGCTTGAAGGGGGGTATTACACCGAAGCCGTTATGCAAGGCAAGAAATATGTCAACGGTCAAACCACGGATGCGCGAGTCCAGGAATTGATCGGCGGAAGTGTCGGCCTGACCCGTGGTGCCGATCTGGGTTGGAAAGCGGGTTATATCGCCGGTTTTGCTCGAGAGATGGCCAGACAAAGAACGGGATCTGAGGAAATATTCTATCAGGAAGCTGAGACGAAGTACAACGCGCTTCGTGGGGCTTTGGGTGTATAAGATAACGTGTCTATTCCTGGTTTAAGTTATTTCTTCACAGATGAGGTGTTTGGGGTTCTGACCGGTGGGTAGCCAAGGGGTAGTGAGATGCGACTTGCTATCCCTTGGCGATACGCTTTGGATTCGACGGAAAGTTAAAAGCCTTGGCGTGGATACGCTGTTGTTTATCGAGGTTGCTGGTAGGAATGAGGGGGGCGTTTGTCCATGAAGAGGAAGACCTTGTCGTATTTTTCCGCGGGGAGTGCTTCTCTGAGGATCTTTCGGATTTGCCGCATGGGGGTGCGCTGCGTCGTGTGGGTGACGATAATGTATTCGTTTCTCAACTTTTTCAGCAGGGTGACAAATTCCTCGATGTGCATGTGTTTTCCGGCTTCCGCCCGGTCCGTATGCTCGCCTTCATAGAAGGTGCACTCGGCGATCAGGATTTTACTCTCGGCGATATAGTTTAATTGCGAGAAGTCCACGTATTGCGTGTCACCGAGGTAGGTGACAATCGGCAGCTCCAGCGGATAGTCGATTTCGATACCTTTCTTTTTCAGTTCGACGATTTGCGGGCCCGTCAGGCCGAGGTATTCGGATTTGAGCTTTTTTCGCTTCTCGATAACGCTGAAGCCGACGGAGCCTCTACTGTGCTTGGTCGGGAAAACCTTGGCGAACAGGTTCGGCTTGATTCGGACTTCGTCGCCGGGCTTAACGCCGACGAGGTTGGCCGGGATGCGATTGCCGTCGAGCTTCGACCAGGCGTTAATAATGTCCCTCATGGGTTTCAGCAGGTTTTCCGGGGCCAGGATCGTTCCGGCCGACATCCCGCAGAAGTTTCGTTGTGAAAGGTAATACGCGATCCCGGCGGCGTGGTCCATATGCCCATGCGTGAGCAGGACGTGGTTGATCGGAATGATCTGGTCCGGCGCCTTGCCGATATCGAAGCAGACATCCAGTTGCGGCACGGCGACGACGGTCTCTTCACCCGCGACGGAATAGCCGATGATATCCAGATCATCAATGGTTAGTTGGGCTAAGTTGTGGCTCGGCATTTAGGATTTACTATTTACGATTTTCTATTTATTATTGTTACTATTCATTGTTAGTCCTACTCGAAAGGGCAATAGTAAATAGTCAATCATCAATAGTCAATGAAATATGCCTGATAAGCGCACACATCGAGGACCGCATCCGGCGGACTCAACGTTATTCGCTCCCGACGCTGTTCCTATTTTACGGTCGGCTCTTGCTGATTTCTCACTATTGTTGACGAAAGGCTATGCACAGAAAAGTGCCTTGAAGCTGGTCGGCGACAGGTTTTCACTGACGGAACGACAGCGACTGGCCGTGATGCGCAGCGCCTGCTCCGACCAGCAACTTGCTTCCCGTAATAAGCGTCGCGTTGATTTGAAGGACCTTGCAGGTCAACCGATTGCTATTGATGGTTATAATGTGTTAATCACCGTTGAAGCCGCGATGAGCGGGGGGGTAATCTTCAAAGGACGCGACGGTTGCTTCCGGGACCTCGCCAGCATTCACGGCACCTATCGTAAAGTAACCGAAACCATCCCGGCGTTACAGCTTATCGGTGAGTTTCTGCAAGAGACCGATGTGAGCAAAGCTATTTGGTTATTGGACAGCCCTGTTTCCAACAGCGGCCGGTTGAAAACACTTATGGGTGAAATAGCTCAGGAGAATAATTGGAACTGGGGCATCGAGCTTTGCCTAAGCCCCGACGCCGAACTGAAAAAAACGGAAGGCATCGTAGCCAGTAGCGACAGTGTCGTACTCGATCAGTGTAAGAAATGGACGAATCTGGCCGTCGAAATCATTACTCTGAAACTTCCATCAGCAACCGTAGTCAACCTTAATTCTGTATAGCTTTTGATCGACTCGAATTAAGCGAGGCATCCCCAGAATACGGAAAGGCATTCCTTGAATACCTGGAATAGAATTGGCTATTCTTAGCTCTTGGGTCTTGTAGAGTTGCACGGAGGTAACTCGCCGTATTTTGAATGATATTCACTAAGCGCATGTAATTCTGCTGCACAAATATCTTCTTTTGTGGAAAGGAATTTTGCACGGACTTGGAGACGATGTTTTTTATAACGACGTCGTTTATTTATAATTGGTTCTGCTTTGGCATATGTGATACCACCAGAGTGTTGTTTGTTGTCGAATTCTCGAATTCTAACTGCAATCGTGCGATAGGTACGTTGGTTGCTAAATCCTGAGCGTCCAATATATATGACACCGGTTTTGTCAACTCCAGCCAATCTTGGAATCGGAATTTGTTTTCCTTTCGAATTTACTGCACAGATTTGATATATACCGAGATGATTGAACGGCCCGTTATCTCTTTGGGGAAGCTTTGCTTCTTTGATTTCTATCCAATTAGACCAATTACTTGTTCGTTTCATGGCTACCTTTTATGTCTTCGGTGTCTATCTTAGGATTCTATATAGTTCTCTAAAGTCTGAACTTGTTAACCTGCCACACGAGTCAGTTTGTAAATGCGTCCCAATTTTGATGCTGATTTAAGGTCTCCTTTCTTTAGTGCTTCTCGAGCATCATCAAGTTTATTCGCGTCTTCTAAAGAAAGATAGGGAGACCATCCTTCATCCGTATAGTTCAATTCGACATCAATGAGGGCCACATAATCCCCCTCATGGATAATTTTTGTATATCGTTTTGTACTCATTTCTTTCTCCTTCGAAAATCCGATTCCCAACGTTGAGGGTCCGGTCGGTATGCGGTCACGAGAACAGCCGGTGATGACTTGCCCTTTGGAATGCCCCAAACGACATGCACGAATTCTCCAGTCCGGTTCTTTTGAACGACAAGAACACACGGACCTTTAGGGTAATCGGGATAATCCTCAACGACAAGAGCATTAGCGAGAGAAGCGAGAATGTCTTTTACGTAAAGGCTGTCTGCCGCGATTTCATCGTAGCCGTGGTCTGATATCTTGACGTTACCCTCTTGAATTAGGCGTCGAATTCGCTCAAATGTCTCGCTCACAGCAACACTACTCCAGAATCCCAAAGAACGTCCATTTTAGACGTATTCGGCGGTCAATTCTCTTGCACTACAGTGGAAATCTTATATTAGCTTACAGGGTAAGTCAAGAAGATCGATGTGAAAAGTTATCTTGTTTGTTTGAGATGATGAGTAATATCCTCTATCTCGGATGATTAATGAGTTTATGAATGGTCTCGATGTCGATTTGTTCGAGGGAGTTGCAGATGACATCCGCCTCTTGTAGTTTGTCGGCGGGGACGGAGTTTGTGACGGCGATGCATTGGGCGCCGGCGGCTTTGGCGGCTTGTACGCCGCTGGGGGCGTCTTCGATGACGACGCAACGAACGGGTTTAATATCCATTCGGCTCGCGGCGGTAAGAAAAAGCTCCGGGTTGGGTTTCTTTCGTGTGATTTCACTGCCGGTCACGTAAACCATTTTTTTGTGGGGGACTTTGGCCGATTCCAGGATCGCCCGGGATAATTCGAGCGATGCAGACGTCGCGATGGCCAGGCGTAAATCATACCTTTGCAGCGCTGCGTTTATCAACGCCAGCACGCCGGGAAAGGCAGGCAGCGATTCCTCTTGAATAATCTTTATAATATATTTCTCGCGCAACACGGCGGCGTCTTTCACCTGCTCGTCGGTTAGTTTTACCGCGTGAACGTCCGCCGCCGCCAGGATATAGCGTTCCGCCCCTTTGCCGATACCGGCCTCGAAATCCTCCGGCCGGACGCCTTTGACATCGAACATATCCTCGAAAACCCTGATCGTCGCCCTGGCATTTACGGGTTCGGTATCGGCAATCACGCCGTCCACGTCGAATATCAGACCATATAATTCGTTCATAGCGTTTAGCGTATAGCATATCATGTTGAGTTTTTCAAATGATGTTTGGATTATTTTATGGATTGATTCCCGTCTTTTTTTATCTTTAGCAGTGAAAAAAGCATTTCAAATTTAGACTAATTTCGCCAGGAAAGGTGTATTATAGATGACGATTGATCAAAGTCGAATATATGAGACGTGAATGGTAGAAGATAAGCTGCTTATCTGGAAGTTTAAGTCCGGCCATAAAGCCGCGCTGGCGCGGATTTATGAGAAGTACAAAATCGATCTGCTCAGAATCGCAACCGGTCTTATGAATGAAACGAGCGCCGCTGAGGATATTGTGCATGATGTATTCGTCATGTTCGCGCAATCATCGGACCGATTGAGGCTCAGCGGCAATCTGAAAGGCTATCTGGTTACGTGCGTCGCCAATCATGCTCGGAATAACAAACGAGCTCAACAGCGACGACAGACCGTGTGTCTCGACGAGGTGGAGCCTGTCATGTTGGATACGGATAAACCCGAGCGATGGATTATACGCAATGAAGAATTGGACGTATTGAATAACGCGATGGCACAACTACCGTATCCTCAGAGGGAAGCCGTGGTTCTACACGTGCAAGGTGGGATGACGTTCAAGGCGATTGCCCGATCTCAGAGCGTGTCCATCAACACGGTCCAGAGCCGGTACCGGTATGGGCTGGATAAATTGCGGTCTCTGCTGAATAGCGAGGTGGAAAAATGAGATCGGCCGAAGAGATCAAAAAGTTGATGAAAAATATTCCCATCCATACGAGCAGGCAAAGGGACGACGAGGTGCTTGATGAGGTCCTCAACGCACTCGAAACATCAAAGAAAACACGCTCGGCGGGTATTGAGCCGAGTGTATGGAGAATCATTATGACAAGTAAAGCAAGCAAATTCATCGCGGCGATGATTGTGGTTGGTATTGTGGTGTCCTTTTTCGCCTCTGAGAAACTCATCTCTCCGACCTGGGCTCTCGAAGATGCGATTGAGGCCCTTAAAGGCTATGGAGCCGTTCACGTCGTCGGCGCCTTTCCAGGCGGCACGGCCGAAATCTGGATGCGGGCCAATGAGGCCAGGACACATTCGACCGACGTGGTCGTCAAGGGCAGTCACGGCGCGATCACCTGGAGTCAGGATGGTTCGACCTACCATTATGAACCTAGCCTAAACACGATTTATTACGAAGAAGCTCTCACCATCGGTTTGGCACAGTGGCTCGGCCCAGAATTATTGGAAATGCTCAGCGTCGCCGATAAGGCTGAAGTTGTACGAGGTAAAGATCCCGTAACCGGGAGGGGCCGCGTCATGCTGATATGTAGTATGATAGATGTACACGGGCCTCAATCCTGGATCATCGAGTTCGATATGGCCAGCAAGCTGCCGGTTGCCTTCAAGCAATGGCAAAATATGGATCGCAACGGCCCGCCCAGTTTCGATGCCTTCAAGGTGACCTACTATGAGGACCTGCCGGATAGCCTATTCGACGTGAGCATACCGGGCGATCCGATGTATGTTGAGAAGGACTTGACAATACCCGATGAGACGCTTGGTAGTCTGAGCAATCCCAAACATGGTCTTTCGACCGAAGGTATGACGCAACAGGAAGCCGCAGAGAAGGCCGTGCGTACGATGTACCAGGCTTTGATTGACTTGGACCTGGACCAACTCAAAAACATTTGTCCCCTATGCAATAATTGGGGCGATGAATTCCTGCGCAAAGTCATCTTGAGGCCGGATAAAGAGGACCACATTGCTGAGATCGTCGAGATCGGGCAAATCAGCAAGACGGGGCACTCGAAACTCGGACCCATTGTAGCCGTACCGACTGTCTATCGGCGGGAAAATGGCACGAAGGTGGCGCAGAAGATGATCGTCCAGTTTCGTGACTTCGGAGGTAAATCATCGTGCGTCGTTCATGGACCTTATGGATTGCCTCGTGAGCTTGAATAGAAATCGCTTTTCCTCCCATACATTTCTAAAAAGTCGCCGGGCCCTATTGGCCCGGCTTTTTTTCGGCGATATAATCACATTTCGAGATTCTCAAGTGTAAATTCAACTTTCCGTAGGCTAAAATCGTCATTCCTGTCGTCAATATAGTAACGATTAAGATTTCGGTTATAGCACGGAGGATTGAAACTCGTGGAAGAGAATCTCAAATTGGAGACGCAACGCCTGGCGAAATCCTGGATGCGGCATGATCGAAAAATTCTGCGGGATTATCTCGTTAAGGACGTGGAAGATCCGCGGATCAACGTGCAGAGTATCCTGACGCGTCACTTCTTCGTAAGACAACTATTTGGCGAGCAATTTGACGATCTTATGGAGCACGAACTGCGTTTTAGCCTCGTCATGAATTGGGTGCTTCAACTCCTCAAAAAACCGGTTCGTTTATGCCAATTACAGGCCGTGCTCGATGCGCTGCTGATGGGAGAAGAGAATGCCGAAGAATTCGAGATTCCTCCATACGTAACTGAAACTTTCTCCTCACTGGCGCTACCTAATTATATCTGTGATGTCCTCAGTGGTTGGCCGGTTGAAACATGCGATGGTTCGATCCCGGCGTATTTCTTATCTACCTTTCTGACGATATGGCAAGAAGTTTTGGATTGCGAATTCTCACGGCGCCTTTCCGTACTGGAGCCGGCATGCGGTTCGGCCAATGACTTTCGATTCATCGACGCCTATGGCATCGGTCAGTTTCTTGATTATACGGGTTTCGATCTGTGTGGAAAAAATATATGCAACGCCAAACAAATGTTTCCAGACATCTGCTTCAAAGTTGGCAATGTGCTTGAGATTGACGCCGGGGACAAGTCATTCGATTATTGTTTCGTGCACGATTTGTTCGAGCATCTATCGATCGAAGCGATGGAGGTGGCCATCGGGCAGATGTGTCGGGTTGCGCGGCGGGGCATCTGCGCCGGATTTTTCAATATGCACGAAAACGACAGACACGTCGTCAGAGGCATTGGAGATTATCACTGGAATACACTCAGCGTAGCCGAGACGAAAGCGGCTTTCGAGCAATATGGTTTCGTCGTCCAGGTGATACATATCGATTCGTTTCTACGTTCGAGGTTCGATTTTTCGGATACGCACAACAAGAGGGCCTATACTTTCATCCTCCACCCCGAGTAATCGTTTCAACCGGTAGGGTGTGCACCGCACACCTTATTCTCTTGAGAACAGGATGATTTTCCTACCAGGATTTTGCAGTTGAAGGCGGAATCGCTTGCTGGTAGAATTCGACCTCGTTTAATCGAAGAATAATGGAATCCAATCGTAAAAAGGAAGGTTGGGGGTACGAAAGGAGCTAACAAATGAAAGGTCGTATCATCATCACGTTCGTGTTGGCTGTTCTCGCGTGCTGCTACGGATGTAATTCGCCTTCAATAACTTCTTATTCTGCCGAAGAGAAGCTGATCGGCGCCAAGCTGTCCGATCTGGGGATTGAATTACCGGAAATTGCGCGACCGGTCGCGGCCTACGTGAACGTCGTGCAGAGCGGAAAGTTGCTTTTCGTCGCCGGGCAACTTCCTATACGTGAAGGTCGGGTCTTATGTACCGGCAAGGTGGGACGCGATGTAGATCTGGAAAAGGCACAGGAAGCGGCTCGGTTGTGTGTTATCAATGCTCTTGTGGCCATAAAAGATGAACTGGGGTCGCTTGGCCGCGTTCGTCGGATTGTACGTGTGGAAGTTTTTGTTAATAGCGCCCAGGACTTCACCGGCCAATCCCAGGTGGCCAATGGCGCCTCCATATTATTGCAACAAGTTTTTGATGATGCCGGCAAACATGCCCGGATGGCTGTGGGAGTGGCCGAATTGCCGCTCGATGCCGCAGTGGAAGTCGCCATGATTGTCGAGAGGAAATAAACGATATGGGGCATATCTTACATTGTGTGAATTCCGGGAAATGTGAATGATCGAAGGGGCTGATAAACATATTTTAAATAATGGAATGGTTATCTTGGGCGAGCCGATGGACGCCGTGGAATCAGTGGCGTTTGGTTTCATGCTTCCGGCCGGGGCGGCGACTCTTCCGGAAGGGTGTTGCGGGGCGTCGAACGTCATAACCGACTGGATTTTCCGAGGCGCCGGCGATAGAGATAGTCGGCAGTTAAGCGATGCACTCGACGGACTGGGACTGATCCGCGGGCATTCGGTGGGTAGTTCTCACATAACCATCGGGGCGGCGCTGGAGGCCGGCAATCTGGCGCCGGCATTGGATTTATACGCTGATGTTATCCTCCGATCCAGCTTGAGGGACGATCAGTTTGAATTAGCCAGACAATTGGCGATTGACGAAGTCCTTTCGCTGGATGATGACCCCCGGCAGAAGGTGATGCTCAAACTTCGGGAGCAGTTTTATCCGAGTCCGCTGGGACGCAGCGCTGTTGGGGACGTTGCTGAACTGAAAAACCTGACTCCGGATGTCTCGAAGCAGATCGTCAACGATCGATTTAATCTTTCTCAGACGATTTTTACTGTCGCGGGTAAATATGATTTTGACGCCGTTTGTCGTCAGTTAGAACATCTTTTCAAATCCGAGCGACGGCATGACGACGAAGCGATAACGTTGGGGGCCGGGAGAGGTCAATATACGCATATCGATAATGACGGGGCGCAGGTGCATATCGGCCTAATGATGGAGACCGTCAAACCCACCGATGAGAATTATTACAACGCCCGAGTGGCGATATCGGTTCTTTCGGGCGGAATGAGCGCTCGGTTATTCACCGAGGTCAGAGAAAAACGCGGCCTGTGCTATGCCATCGTAGCGCGATACCATAGCCTAAAGGAAGCCGCGGGTATTATGGGCTATGCGGGTACGACGCCGGACAAGGCGCAGGAAACTCTGGATTGTATTATTGGAGAATTTCGTCGATTGCGTGAAGGCATCAGTGAAGAAGAACTCGCACGGGCCAAAGTGGGATTGAAAAGCGCATTAATCTTGCAAAGTGAATCCTCCAGCAGCCGAGCCGGTGCGATTGGGAGCGATTACTACATCCTGGGCAGAGTACGAAGCCTCGATGAAATCAAGGACAAGATCGAGGAAACCAGCGTCGAATCGGTCCTGGGATTTTTACGGGATCATCCCTTTGACGGTTTTACCATTGTGACCATTGGCCCGAAGCAAGTAACAGTAGCATAGTTCTTGGAACCCCTGACGGGGGACAATGCATGGAATTTAAAACGAAGCGATTAGACAACGGCCTGGTTCTGATTGGTGAGGTGAATACCTCCGCCAAGTCATCGGCCGTGGGTTTTTTTGTCAAGACCGGTTCGCGTGATGAGACCGAACAGATTAACGGCGTTTCCCACTTCCTCGAACATATGCTGTTCAAAGGAACGGGTACGCTCAGCGCGCTCGAAGTGAACGAGGCCTTCGACCGAACGGGGGCGCAATTCAACGCCTTCACCAGCGAGGAGAATACCGTTTATTATGCGGCGGTTCTGCCGGAATATTTGGCGGAAGTCACGGGGCTGTGGACCGAACTGATGCGGCCGGCCCTGCGAGACGACGATTTTGATATCGAGAAGAACGTCATCAAAGAAGAAATTGCCATGTACAAGGACCAGCCCGCCTTTGACGTGATGGACCGGTGTCGAACGCTGCATTTCGGAGGGCATCCGTGTGGAAACAGCGTTCTGGGCAGCGAGGAGAGCATCGACCGCTTAACGGCTCAACAAATGCGGGAGTATTTCTCAAGGCGTTACTCGCCCAATAACATGGTTCTCGCTTTCGCGGGACATTTTGATTGGGGTCATATCTGTTCGGTCGCGGAAGAAGCGTGCGGAAAATGGCAGGATGGACAAACCGTTCAACGGGAACTGGTTGGTTGTCGGGGTAGCCGGGCTGTCGAACGGATTGCGAAAGCCAATCTGGTTCGCGAGCATATTTGTTTGATGAGCGCCGGCGTCTCGGCTCAGGATCCGAAGCGATTTGCAGCTTCGCTGTTAGGTACCATTATCGGCGATGACGTCGGTTCCCGTTTTTTCTGGGAGTTGGTGGATAAAGCTCTGGCGGAATCCGCTTCAATGCAATTTGGTCCGATGGATGGGACGGGCGCATTCTATAGCTATATCCGTTGCAGCAGCGAAAATGTTGTAAAAGTGCTCGATACGATAAGAGACATTTTTAGTAGTCTGGCGAAAGAGGGCATCACCAAAGAAGAATTGGAGACGGCTAAAAATAAAGTCTTGAGTTCGCTCGTCATTAAGAACGAGTTGCCGATGGGCCGGCTCGTCGATTTAGGTTTTAACTGGATGTACTTACACGAGTATCATACGATTGAAGACGATGTCGATGCGATAAAAAAAGTGACCGTTGATGATGTTCATGCTTTGATAGAACAATTGAAACCGGGTGATTTTACACAATTTTCATTAGGACCGGAATGCAAGATTGTATAACAAAGGGACGGTGATATGGACCAACCGACAAGAAGAGAATTTTTAAAGACCATCGGCATCGCAGCGATTTCAACGGGAGTCTTTACTACGGTCAACAGCCGGGGAGAGTCCCGGGGCAAGCGTCCGAATGTCATTCTCGTTATGACCGACGACCAGGGCTATGGCGATTTAGGTTGTCACGGTAATCCCATTATCAAAGCACCCCATCTGAACGCGCTTTATACGCAAAGCGTGCGATTGACCAATTTTCACGTTGGTCCGACTTGCTCGCCCACCCGCGCGGGTTTGATGACGGGACATTACTGCAATCGAACGGGTGTCTGGCATACTATCATGGGCCGGTCGCTCTTGCGGAAAGACGAAGTGACAATGGGCGATGTCTTCTCGGCAAGCGGTTATCGCACCGGTATCTTCGGCAAGTGGCATTTGGGGGATAACTATCCGTTCCGGCCGCAGGATCGAGGGTTCGACGAAGTCCTCATTCACGGCGGTGGGGGCGTCGGCCAGGGGCCCGATTACTGGGGTAATGATTATTTCGACGATACCTATTTTCACAATGACCGGCCGGAGAAGTTTACAGGCTATTGCACGGATGTATGGTTTGACGGGGCGATAAAGTTCATCGAAGCGAACAAGAATCGTCCTTTCTTCTGCTATTTATCCACGAACGCAGCGCACAGCCCTTATAACGTTTCCAAAGAGTACATGAAGCCGTACCTGGATAAAGGATTGCTTGAAAATCAGGCCCGATTTTATGGGATGATTACCAATATCGACGAGAATATGGGCCGACTCATGCGTCGGTTGAAAGAATTGGATATGGAGGAAAATACCATTCTGATTTTCATGACCGATAATGGGACATCCGGTAACGGTTTCAATGCCGGGATGCGCGGCAAAAAAGGCTCGGAGTACGACGGTGGCCACCGAGTCCCGTGTTTTGTTCGCTGGCCCGCCGGGAATCTGAAGGGCGGTAAAGACATCGAAAGACTTACGGCTCATGTCGATCTACTGCCGACCTTCATTGATCTGTGTGGATTGAAGAAACCCCATGGATTGGAATTTGACGGTGATAGTATTGCGCAACTTCTAACCGGTGACGATGAGGACTGGCCCGACCGAACGCTGGTCACGGATTCGCAGCGTATCGAGCATCCCGAGAAGTGGCGTAAAAGCGCGGTAATGACGGATCGCTGGCGGCTGATCAACGGCAAAGAGCTTTACGATATGAAAGTCGATCCCGGCCAGAAAAAAGATATAGCCGATGCGCATCCTCAGGTCGTTGAGAAGCTGCGAAAGGCTTATGAAGACTGGTGGGCGGACGTTTCGGAACGTTTCGACGAATATTGTGAAATCATCATCGGTTCGGATAAGCAAAATCCGACCCGTCTGATGTCCCATGATTGGCATGGATCG
>JAFGTG010000477.1 GCA_016934255.1 Sedimentisphaerales bacterium | reverse complement strand
CAACATAATGATAGTAAAGAACTTAAAGAACAGCCTGGCAATTATCTGGAAAAAATTTCACGTTCTTACAACCTTGTAATACAGAGCCCACAGAGTGAATCAAGAAGAATTATATTAAAAATCTCTGTGAACTCTGTGTGCTCTGTGGCTAATTTTTTTTTGGGGAGGATGGTAGGATTGAGATTCGTATCTCGTATGTCACCGGCGGATTGCTTATGTTGGTTCCGACAGGATAATAAGTAGAAGCTTGAATAAAAAAGAGACAGGAAATGAAAAATATAAGTTTTAAGAAAAGAGTCGAAAATGACCGCAGGACAGCGCGGATTTCTGCGTTTCATTAATGGAAATGGATGTAAAGACATCTATTAGGCCGTTAAAAGCAACAGCCTCCGAGAGTATTCTCCGAGGCGATATAGAACGAAAGGAGCAAGAAAATGAGTACAAACAAGTGGGTTGGAATGATAGCCATGATGGTTCTTGTGGCGAACGGCCCTGCCGTGTGGGGCCAGCGGGGCATGGGCGACGACGAGGGCGTTGTCCGGCAAGCCGTCGAGACGGAAAAAACCACTCTCGAAGGCACGATCAAGGAAATCGTCATCGAAAAGTGCGAGCAGACGACCGGACCGTTTGGAACGGGCATTCATTTGCTCCTTACGACGGATGAAGAGAAGCTGTATAACGTGCATCTCGGCCCGGCGGTTCTTATCCAAGACCTGGTAGGGTCTTTAGAGACGGGCCAGTCCGTTGCCGTAGAGGCGTTCCGAACAGAGAAGATGCCGGCCGATAATTTCGTGGCGATTACGCTTAAATGGAACGGCAAGACGGTGCGGTTGCGGGACGAGAATCTGCGTCCCACATGGGCAGGCGGGCAAGGGCGATTTTTCGACCGATACGGTGCGAGACCCGAACTTTCGCCATGGCGCCAGGGCTATGGAAGAGGTTACGGCATGGGTTACGGTAGAGGCTTCAGAACAGGATACGGTAGAGGCATGGGCCGAGGCTACGGCCGGGGCTGGAGCAACGGCATGGGCTACGGACGTGGACGCGGCGGCCGAGGACAGGGACGCGGCCCGGGATTGGGATACAGGCAGGGAATGTGTCCGTGGAACGGCGCGCCCGGATATTCCGGTTATTACGGCTGGAGGTAATAATCAAGCCTTGGTTGCATCCAGCCCCCGAGCGGCCTCAGGGTTACAACATGTTTATAATGGCTACGGGCTATAGTGGCTATTGAGATTGTTGGGGGCGATGGCCGTTTTTCCAGAGCCAGACTTTGTTCAAAGGGGTCGTCCAGAGATAAATGGTGTGCTGGCTTTTGTCCTTCGTTGTGAAGTGGACCGTTTGGTCGGGCAGGACGCCGCGCATGCCGAAGTTGTGCGAGATGATGCGCGAGCCGGGTTTGAGCTTGTCCAACTGGGGGATCAGCTTGACATTCAGACTCGGTAAGAGAAAGAGCGTGATGACGTCCGCCTTGCTGAGGTCGAGGGTGAAGATGTCCTTTTGCTCGATGCGAACGAGATCCTCGACGCCGTTCTTGCGCGCGTTCTCGCGAGACTCTCGCACGCGGCGCGGGCTGATGTCGTAGCCGACGGCTTTGCAGCCGTACTTTTTCGCGGCGGTGACGACGAACCGGCCGTCCCCGCAGCCGAGGTCATAGACCAGACTATCCTTCGTGACTTTCGCCATCTCCAGCATCTTATCGACGACTTCCTGGGGCGTTGCCACGTACAGAATGTCCGGCTTGCGGGTTTCGGGGGTGATCTTGGCCGGGGCGCGATGGTCCGGCTGCGTCAGGGAGATGCCGTCCAGGGGCGGCTTGAACGCGCTGAGGTTCAGACCGAACGCTTCCATGATCGTCGGGGCAACGTCCTGACGCCGGCCGTTGCGATTGACCTTTTCGTTGTCGGTTGCTAAAAAGACGTAGGGTGCGAAAGTATTGGTCTTCTTGCCTTCGTTGAATCCATGGTCGGAAGTAATGTAGAATTGTGTTTTATCATCTAATCCCAATTCTTTGACTTTGGCCTTGATCTTGCCCGTCCATCGGTCGGTTGAGATGAGGGCGTCGTTATATTCTTTGGAGTTTTCGCCATATTGATGGCCGGCCCGGTCGATATCGGCGAAATGAACGAAGAAAAAGAACGGCTCGTCTTCGTACTGTTCGAGCAACTCGATGGCCCGCGCGCCGACCTTTTCGTTTTCATTCAAACCATTCTCGAACAGGTCCATTTTGTCTTTCGTGAAATAGAACGGCTGGCCGGGGACCAAAAGATATCTCGTGTCGTTTTCGCGCCAGTATGTCCCCTCCGGCTGTTGTTCTTCCCGGGGATTGGTTGGTGAGTTCGGATTGTCTTCCGGGGCTTCAATCTTTTTGGGCGCCTCGGCGCCGAGGTTGTCCGATTCGCCGATCACCGCGACGGTGACGAATGCGTCGGGACCAAAATGTTTTTCCAGCCGCTCGAAAGTGCTCAGGCCCTTCGGGATGGGTTGGTATTGTTGATTGCTGTAAACACCGGTCACTTCGGGATAATAGCCGGTCAGGATTTGGGACCATCCGGCTTTCGTATCGGTTTTGCCTTCGATGTCGATCTCGACGAAGGCGCCTTCGTCAATCAATTTCTGTAAGTTGGGAAGTTCGTTCCGGCTAAGGCATTCTTTGACGTGGTCTCGCTGCGCGCCGTCCCATCCGAATAAAATAATGTTTCGCGATGGATCGATCGCTCCGAACATGGGTGAAGCAATGAAAGATAGAAGCAAAGTGGTAAAAATAAAAGTCGCTTTTTTTAGCATGATTTGTCCCATTGATGTTTACAGCTACGGAACGTCGATGTGACATTGGATGGTTAATCGACGCGGATTCCCTGTTGTTCGAGCCAGTTTTTCAGATCCCCCATTTCGCTGTTGAAGATCTCGTTGTCGTAATCTTCTTCCAGCTTTTGAATGTTCTCGGCCAGCTCCGGCTGCTCCTGAATGACTTCGACTAATTTTTTCTCGAAATCTTCACTGGTCGCTGCCATGTCGCCAAGATCGACGCTGAGATCCAACATGCCCGCCAACCGGTGGGTGACCGCCTCGATGCACTTGGGATTATTGCCCTGGACGTAGGCGGGGATCGTTGCGACCAAGCTGACCATTTTCAAGCCGCGCTGTTTGCAGGTGGCCGTCAGATACGTCACGATACTGGCCGGGCCTTCGTAGTTGGTGAACTTGACGCCGTAATGCTGGAAGGTTTCTTTCAGCCCGGGATTCGATACCGAGCAAAAGAGTCTCGGCTGGCGCGTATGAGGCACGAGACCAGCGACGCTGCCGATAAAATAAATCGTTTCAACACCGAAATCTTCGCATAGCGAAAAGATGCAATCGGCGAATTCCTGCCATTGCAAGCAGGGCTCTTTGCCTAAAAACAGGATCAAATCGTCCGGCTCGCTGACGTAGAAGGTGTTGGTGGGGATGTTACAAGTCTCGATGATGCCGTCATTGATTTTCGTATGCGGGCGGAAAAGGGCCGTGATTTCCATCGTACCGGGGAAGCTGTAGATATAAAATCCATTCGGCTCGATTTCGGCAAATTTCTTCGCGTCGAGCTTGTCGATGAGGCTTTGGACCGTCCCGGTGGAGACGTCGCCGCCATCCATCCAGCCGGAGAAACCCAGCAGCAGCCGGGGATTATGCAATGTCGGGTTTAGTTTAATTTTCAATCGTTCAGAGGCCATAAGTATTCCTTGTTTGTTAGCATTCACGGTCTCTTCTACATCTTATCGGCAAGAGTATCCAGTTAATTTTGAGTAAATCTCGATTTTCAGTCATACGTATCGTGCGGTGTCGCTAATTCTCAAATATCTGCATATAGAAGTACGGTCCGGCCATAACTAAATTCGTGGGATGTAAGGGTATTGTTTGTTTGAGCTCTTCAGGAGATATGCGTATATCCAACGGCGGGCCGACGGGCGTTTCTTCCTTGACGATTTCCAAAACGGCCAACCGTCCGTTCGGTTTGAGTAGGCGTAGGACTTCCTGGAGGAAACCGGCGACTTGATTTTTGGTAAAGCCGTGAAATACGGTGGACAGGTACATCAGGTCGATGGAGGCGTCTTCCAACTTTGTCTGTTTCGTGATATCTCCGATAAAAGGCTCGATCATCGTGCCTTGCGTTTCCGATTGTAGGCCGTTGATTGCGATTTCGTCGGGATCCAGGGCATAGACTGTGCCCGCTCCGTCGAGTTGTTCGGCGAATGCCTTGGTCATGTAGCCGTTCCCGCAGCCGGCGTCAAGAATGATCTGGCCGGGACGTATAT
>JAFGTG010000041.1 GCA_016934255.1 Sedimentisphaerales bacterium | reverse complement strand
TATAACAGCGATCTCGTCCCCGTCGGGGCCGATCAGAAACAGCATATCGAAGTAACCCGCGACATTGCCCAGCGTTTCAATAATGCCTACGGGAACGTCTTTACTATACCGTCCGATCACATCATCGAGTCCGTCGCCGTGGTTCCGGGGGTCGATGGCCGAAAGATGAGCAAGAGCTACGACAATACGATCGGGATATTCGAGCCGGAAGCCAGTGTCCGCAAGAAAATCATGAGAATTGTGACGGATTCCGTGCCGGTTGAAGATCCCAAGGATCCCGACAAGTGCAATGTCTTCGCCCTACTGAAGCTATTTGCTTCCGGCGAAGAGATCGGCGAATGGGAAGGCAAATATCGCAGCGGCGGCCTGGGGTATGGCCAGGTCAAGAAACGTCTCGCGGAGCTGACGATCGAATTTTTTCAGCCGTACCGGCAGAGACGGGCCGAGCTTGAGAGCAATCTCGACGAAGTGAAGAACGTTCTTGCCAATGGCGCCGAGCGGGCGAGAGCCGTCGCCGGACCGACTCTGGAGAATGCCCGCCAGGCGGTTGGATTGAGGAGGTGACTTTGTCTGATTACCGCGTCAATCTGGATATCTTTGCCGGGCCGCTGGATCTGCTTCTTTACCTCGTCCGCAAGGAAGAAGTTGACATCTACGACATCCCCATCGCCAAGATTACGGACCAGTACATTCGTTATATCGAGCTGATGAAAAGTTTCGATATCGATCTGGCGGGGGATTTTCTGGTGATGGCCGCGACGCTCATGCAGATTAAATCAGCCATGCTGCTTCCGAAAGCCGATACCGACGCTTACCAAGACGATGACTTGACCGATCCTCGCACGGAGCTCGTTCGCCAGCTTCTCGAATATAAGAAATTCAAAGACGCCGCCAATCTGCTGGACGCCGCGGCCGGGGAGCAGCGGGAACGCTATCCGCGCCCCGGGACGATTGTCGAGCGTTTGAAGCCGGATGCGGAACCCGAGCTTGACATCGAGCAGGTGAGTGTGTGGGACCTGCTCGAAGCGTTCGATACCATCTGCAAGGCGATTGGCACCGTCGGCGTCCTGGACCATATTAAAGACGATACGCCGATTGACCTGTATCAAATCGAGATATTGCATCGCTTGCAGACGGAAGGACCGATGATCTTCGAACGGATCTTTGAGATCCGGAGTTCTCGCGTCGTGATGATCGGTTTGTTCCTGGCTCTTTTAGAATTGATCCGGGAGAAATTGATTTGGGTCGAGCAGCCGGCCAATAAGGCCATTTTCCTGCGTTCTTTAACGGATGAGCCGGCCGAGCAAGCTGTTCAGAAGGCCATCCTGGCCGCCGTAACCGGTGGCGACGAGTCCGACCGGGACGAGTCACAGGCATCGCCGCCCATTCCCATTACGGAGTTGCCCTCGAAAAACAGGGAAATTATTTTGTCCGACGCCCAGAGCCAATTCGGAATACCGATCGTCGAGTTGCCGTCGGAGGGCAAATCGGCGGTACCTTCCCGGGATCAGCAAGTACATCCTACCCATGATCCCGAGCATCAGATAGCGAATTAACGATCATATCCTGGTCCCATCCCCGAATTTGGTTTTCATGTCTTTTGTCTTATACTTTAAGTGGTGGGATCTAAAGATTATAGGGCTATCGACCGCGTCTTCGGGGGAATAATCCGTATCGGAGAGAAATCTTTGATACGACGCTTTCAGCAAAGCGTAGCAGACGAGAATCTGAGTCTCGCTGCGGGATCGAAAGACGTTATGACGTTTCACAAAATAAAAACAATCGCATATCGCACTCAAGATCGAAGGTTCCAAAAGGGAATGAGCCTGATCGAAGTAATGCTGGCGATATCGATTTTAGCGATTGTCGTGCTTGGGACGGCGTCTTTCTCTTTTTACACTTCGGGTCAACTTGGCCTGGGCAAACAATATCAGACCGCTCTTCAATCGGCCGGTCAAAAGCTGGAACGTCTCAAAGCGGACAATGAAATAGGCCTCGATATCGAGGACGGAGAAACGAGTGAGGAACTCTCTTCGGGAGATTTCGCTTATACACGAACAACGATGATCGCGGATGACGGAGGGTGCAGGGAAGTGACCGTCACCGTGAGCTGGAATCGGATGGGGAAGAATCACAACGTCAGCCTGGTCTCTTTATTGGTCGAAAAATGAATCCTGTGAGGGCCCAAAAACAAGGTGGATTCTCCTTAATCGAAGTGGTCATTTCGATATGGATGTCGATGATCGTCCTCTTAGCCGTCGGTGTGGTCCTGACGGCCACTCAAACCCGTTGGAATAATGCCTGGGGAAAGGTGTGCCTACAACGAGACGGCTCTTATGTTCTGCTTGAATTGAGTCACGCCATCAAAGAAGCGGCTTCCGCCACAGTAGGAGATGATGGGAAAACAATCCAGATATACGACACGGACGGGAACTGGGTGGAATATGCCTTCCAATCCAATACCCACACCCTCGAATATAACGTTCAAGGACAAACGACTCAAACGCTGATCGACGGGTATGTGGAAGACTTGACGTTTGAGGTTGAAAATAATAAGGTCGGGATTGGCCTTACGTTGAAGCAAAACAACAAAGAAGCGCATTTTGATTCAACAATCCAAATACGAAACTACGGATTATGAGGGGGGATGAATGCGTATTCTGAAAAAATCGGAGACCGGGGCGGCCTTACCAATCGTCGTAGCGGCCAGTTGTATCGTTATTCTCCTGGGAGTCTCCCTACTCAAACTGGCCGAATCCGAGAGGGTATTAACACATCAATCTATTAAGAAAACGCAGGCCTTTCATTTAGCCGAAGCGGGCGTCGCGCGATTCGTCGCCAATGCGTATAATGGAACCGTTGAGGAAATGGACATGACCTCGTTGGGAGATGGAAGTTATCAGGTCGATACTTATTTCGATGCATCCCCACCCTACGCGATTTCAACCGGCACGGTCGGCAATGTGCAAAAACGAATCAAGGTGGAAGTTTCTTTTCTGAGCGCTCCTTACGAGCACGCCATCTACAGTTGTAATTCTTCCAGGCAAGAGTGGACGCTGGATTTAAGGGGATTAGGGGCTTCCGACAGCGGCGGTTCGCGTGACACCTGGGGTGGCTGGGGAAGCGGCTGGACCTGGAGCCGGAGACAAAGCAGCAGCAGTGAAGATGAGCAGGACATCATTAATGGAGATATCTACGTGAATGGCAACGTCGCCATGTACGGGGACAGCAATGTGAATCCGGTGCCGGATCCGAATCCTCACGGGCTTAACGGAGACGTCATCGCCACTGGAAATGTGGACCTTTATGATGATGCATCGATTTCAGGCGACGTTCAAGAGGGAGCGGAAAAATGCGACGTACCCGACTTGCCCGCCATGGAATATGAGGTCAACAACACTCACCATGTGAGTCAGATCTTTACAGATGAAGGCATCAGCTATGGACATTTGTCTGGGGATCATGAGTTGTATAATGTTATTCAGAAAAACCCCACCGACCGATCCTCGGAGTGCTCCGCGACAAAGGGAGACGATTATTTTCTTGAGCCGGCACAAGTGACCGGAGGGGGAGATGAAACGAGCGCCACGACGCCTCTGAACCTGGGTCGTGGCCGAGTTTATTATGTGGACGGAAATGTTTGGATTCACCACAAATCCACTTTCGGATTTCTGCTCGAAGGCAATGCAACCATTGTCGCAACCGGAAACATTTACATTTGTGACAATACCGAATACGCCGATGACGAGACCCTGTTGGGCCTGGTGGCTCTCGGCGAATATGACGATGGAGGCAACCTTGTCAGCGGGGGCAACATTTATTTCGGATATCCCCGTTACGGAACGATGTACACCGTTTCGGCGCTTATGTTCGCCGGAAATGATTTCTTGTACAACACGGACTCGGTCACCGGTCAAGCGGGAGAGCCGGAGAGCGGTTTCAGTGTGTACGGGAATTTCGCCGCGATGAATCAGGTCTCCATTCACCGGGATTGGTATGATACTGACGGAGATTTCAGCTACAGGCACAGAAATGGGAAGAAATCCGAAGCGAGACCCGCGTATTACGATCCCGATACGGATCAGTGGATCGATATGGAAGACGGTTCTATGCTTTCATCGAGCGAGATTAAGACTCTTAGGCACTATCCGATGAAGGTGGATTACGATGCGCGGGTTCGCGATATAGGCACGCAACCAGCGGGTTT
>JAFGTG010000476.1 GCA_016934255.1 Sedimentisphaerales bacterium | reverse complement strand
GGAAATGGTTCAAAAAGGTGTGGATAAACAGGGCGTTTTGTTCCGGATCGATCTCTCGAAAATAACAACAGAACGCCCAAAACCAGCAAACCGAAACAGAACATAATTATGGAGATTTATCATGGTTAAGAACAAAGTTGTCGTTTTACTTATCGTCATCGCTTGTATCCCGGCCGCCTGGGGGAAAGAGACTCCCGCTGATCCGAACAAAACGGACACGCAGCGCTTTGAGCAGGCTTATGATTACATTTTGGAGGAGAATTGGGGCGCGGCCTTGACGGCGTTCGAAACCTTCATACAGACGTACGAAAAGAGTCCGTATCTCGATGACGCTCATTTCTGGCATTGCTATGCGATGGAGAAAACAGGTGCCCAGGATGAGGACGTATTCGAATGCTATCAGACACTCGTCAAAACCTACCCGAAAAGCCAATGGGCCGACGATGCCAAGCGGAGTCTCATTACCGTGGCCGAGCGGCTTTCGGATTCGGGTAAGACCGAGTACGGTGCGATTGTCAAAGTCATGCAGGAATCGGAGAACAAGGAGATCGCCCTGATGGCGATTATGGCCTTGAGGCAGATCGGTAGCGACAGGGCCCTCGAAGCGCTGGCCGGTTTATATTCGAGTACCCAGCATCGTGCCGTGCGGGAAGAGATTATTTCCACCATCAGTCAGTTTAAGTCACCGAAGGTCGTGCCGAGCTTGACGAAGATCATTAAAGAAGATCCGGATCTCCATATGCGTGAGCAGGCGCTTTTCTGGTTGAGTCAGAAATCGCAATCCAAGGAAGCCATCCAACTCATGGAACACGTGGCGCTCAACGATCCCAACCATGAAGTCCGCGATAGAGCGGTCTTTGCCTTGTCGGAGGTTCGTGAGGGTAAAGGTCTCGAATCTCTTAAGAAAGTTGCAAAAACGGCGAAAGATGTGAACATTCGCCAGAGAGCGGTTTTTTGGATGGGCCAGAAAGCCAAATCGGCGGATGTCGTCCAATTTCTGGAAAAAATGGCCTTTGAAGATCCCGTTACCGATGTTCGTATGACCGCTCTCCATGCGCTGTCTCAGGCGCCGGAAGGACGCGGTGCGAAAGCCATGATGACCATTGGTAGTACAGCCAAAGATATCGAAACACGAAAGCAAGCGGTCTTCTGGCTGGGCCAGCAGGCCAAATCGGATGAGGTGATTCAATTTCTGGAAAACGCCGTACTGAAGGATTCCGATTCCGACGTTCGTCATTCGGCATTGCATGCTTTGTCTCATGCACCGGAAGGGCGAGGTGTCAATGCCCTAAAGAAAATTGCCGAAACGTGTGAGGATACCGATACGCGAAGGGAGGCCGTTTTCTGGCTGGGACAGCGGGCCGGGTCGGATGATGTAATTCAATTTTTAGAAAACGTCGCCTTGAACGATACCGATGCCGAGATTCACCAAACGGCTTTGCTTTCTCTGTCTCAGACGCAAGATAGTCGCGGTATGAAGTCCCTCATGAAAATCGCAAGCACAGCCAAGAACGCTGAGATACGTAAGGACGCGATCTTTTGGGTTGGGCAAAAAGCCAAGTCGGAAGAGGTGATTCAGTTTTTAGAAAAAGTGATCCGCGAGGATTCCAATCCGGACGTTCGCAAGAATGCCATGACGGCTCTCGTGTACGCCCATCAGAATTTAGGCGTCCCGGCGCTCATTAGCCTGGCCAGGTCTCACCCCGACACCGAGATTCGCCGGGAGGCGATCTTCTGGCTCGGCCAGAGCAAAGATCCCCAGGCGACGGAGGCCCTCGTTGAAATCGTCAACGATATGAAATAGTCTCGCCAACGATTTATATGAAAGGAGTTCGATTATGAAACTCTATAAAAAACTATTTCAGATGAGTCTTTTACTCTTTGTGCTCTCTTACACCAGCATCAGTGCGCTGTCACAAGATGTACTGCATGTTCCCGCGGAACACAAATCCTTCACGCAGCGTCTCGACTGGACCAGGTCAACGGCAACGTCCAATCCGGCGCTGGCGGATGGATATTGGATTGGCTATAGCGTCGAGAGATACATGCACGAAAATTCGCGGATGGGACATTCTGGCCGGAACGATAAAGGTTTGCCCACCCTTCAGGAGCTTCTTTTGGGGGTAAAACGAACCGAACCCGATGCTGAGCAGGAAAGGAGCATGATAACGGCGGCGCAAGAAGAACTCCGCTCGGTTTCGACGGAAGACAATCGGAAGGTGCTGAAAGAAGTGGCTATTCTGTTTTGCTATCCCTCGTCTAAGGCCGGAGTAGCGGACTTTGAAAATGTGACTATGTCAACCATGGATTGCTTTGTGGATCTAAAAGATCGTCCCCTTATATGGCTTGGCAAGGTAAAAGACGAAGAAAGCATTCCGTATCTGGATAAGCTCTACGAGGATTCAGAGCGAGAAAAGTGCAAACGTGGCTTAATGGCGGCTGTGTCCATGCACGAGACAAAAAATCTCGTCATTCCTTGTCTTCAAAGCTATGCGACGCAGGAGGAAAGTGCGAAGGTACGATCCCAGGCGGTTTTTTGGCTGGCCCAGCAGGACCATCAGGACGCCTTCGAGATATTGAAAAAGGTCGTCCGTAATGATGCATCGAGCAAGGTACGCGAGGAGACTGTTTTTTGGATCGGCCAAAAAGCAAAAACGGACGATCTCATTGAGATCATTGAGATCGTCGCTCTGAAAGACTCTGTACGAGAGGTTCGCAAGAAGGCCGTTTTTGCTCTATCGCAAGCGCCGGATGAACGGGGCGTGGATGCCCTCATCAAAATCGCACGATCGAATAAAGATCGAACGACTCAGAAAGAAGCGATTTTCTGGCTGGGCCAGAAGGCCTCCGAAAAAGCGATGAAATCGCTCGAAGACATCGTGTTCGACGTGGAACAAACCGAACTCCAGGAACGGGCGGTTTTTGCCATTTCGCAGCAGCCCAAGGATCGAAGCATCCCGGCGTTAAGTCGAATTTGCAAAGACCACCCCAATCCCGAAGTGCGCAAAAAGGCTATCTTCTGGCTCGGCCAGACCGGCGATTCGCGGGCGGTCGATGTCCTCGCGGAGATACTGAAAAAGGCTCAATGACACAATTTTCACGATCATGTTTGATTGTCCTTATGGACCAAAACATATAGAACTGGTAGGACGACCAAAGTCAGCAGTGTTGACGAGGTCAGTCCACCGACGACAACGATGGCTAAAGGCTGTTGGATTTCAGAGCCGACACCCGATGTGATGATCAATGGGAGCAGTCCTAATGCGGTCGTAAATGTCGTCATTAACACGGGCCGGAGTTTTGATAAAGAGCCCTGGACAACGGCTTCCTCCAGCATAAATCCCCGGCTTCCGAGGTACTCGAATCGCGAAATCAGGAGCAGACCGTCCGTCAAGGCGATGCCAAATAGAGCGATGAAACCGATAGAGGATGGAATGCTCAGGTTCTCTCCGGCCAACCAGAGTGCAAAGACACCGCCAACCAGGGCTAACGGGATATTCAGCATAATCAAGACAATGTTCTTCACGGAGCCGAACAATCCGTAAAGCATGGTGAGTACCAGCAATAATGTAATCGGAATGATGATCATCAATCGCCGGTTGGCCGTTTGTTGTAATTCGAATTGCCCGCCCCAGCTCAGTACATACCCCGGCGGCAGGGAAATCGAAGCGGCGACTTTTTCCTGCGCTTCTTCGACAAAGCCGCCCACGTCTCTACCTCGGACGTTGATGTCGAAACTGCGTTCCTGTTCGAACACGAACCCGACGATTTCTCCTCCCACCGCATCGTGGAGAAGACGCTGTAATTCGTTGCAGTTGAGGCTGTGACGCGCGATGGCTTCGCGATCAATTGCGATCTGCACCTGGGTCTGGCCACTGAATTGCTCGGTTTGAAGATCTGCGACGCCCTCTTTGTGGAGCATGCTGTAAAAGACGGGAGCGATCACCAGGGCATAAATCAACGAGCCGATTATCGTGACTGTGACGCTAAAGGCCAGTGGACAGAACATTTTGCCCTCGACGTTTTGTAAAATCAATGTCGGTAGAAAGACAATGATAATAATCGCCAAAGCAAAGAAGATCGGCTGGCCGATTTCATGCGCCGTGGAGACAATCACTTCGGTCGTTGTGTGGCGATCCGACGGATTCTGTAAGGGGGATTGAATTTTCTCGACCATAATAATGGTTGCGTCGATGGTCATACCGAGAGCGATGGCCGCTCCACCGAAAGATATCAAGTCGCCCGGTATCCCATAACGATACATCATGGCAATTGCCAGCAGTACGGAGAACGGCAGTGAAAGAACCATGATGAATGTATTGCGTAGATTACCGAGAAACACAAAAGCCACCACACAGACGAGGATCAGGCCGACGATCAAGGCATTTCGTACCGTATTGATACTGTTCATCACCAGGGCCCCCTGATCGTGGAATACGGAGACCTGCACGCCCGGCGGCAGGGTTTTATTCATCTCGTCGAGCCGCGCCCGCACGCGTCGGATCACATCGAACGAGTTCGCTCCGTGTAGCTTATAAACGCCACCGATAAAGACTTCTTTCTCGCCGTTAAGCGAAACGACGCCCCGGCGAAACGCCTCGCCGAATTCCACCAGAGCGACGTCCTTAACATAAACGGGACTTCCGCGATGGCTCTTTAACACAATGTTCTCGATATCTTCTGTGGTCTTGATCTGCCCGAGACTTCGCACCATCAGCTCTTCCGAATCCCGCTCGATTAGGCCGTCGCCCATGTTCTGATTGTTTTGACGGATGGCCTCGACCACTTCATTGATCGTCAGATCATGCTTGAGAAGATTTTCCGGCACAACTCTGACCTGATACTGACGAACGTAGCTACCTCGACCGGCCGGGAAATGAGCTACTCGACTTCTTCGGTCGCCATGCCTTCGAACTCGGCAAAAACTTGAACCAGGTTTGGGCTGACGTCCAGAAAGGCGTCGATAGGCAGATTGATGAGTGAATACAGGCCGCCGCCGCCGACACCGACGAACAGCAGTAAAACCAATAGCTTATATTTAAATGAGAATTTAATAATTTGTTCAATCATAATCAGTGAACGTGTCCGTGCCCGCTGAGTGCGGTTTTGGACTTCTCCATTTCAGCCTTGATACGAAATGCATTCTTGATAACGACGTTATCACCGGTCTGCAATCCTTCTGTAATCTCAATATGTTTGTCGTCCGTCCTGCCGAGCATCACGTTCCGCTTATCGAAAGCGTGCCCGTCGTACACGAACACACACGGCTGATCGTCCATATACTGAATGGTCGATTTCTCAATGACCATCGCCGTTTTCATTCGGTCGATGGCGACTGTTCCACGAACAAACGTACCGGGATGCAGGCGTCCGGACGGATTTTGCAGGATGACCCGTGCTAAAGCCGTCCGTGTATCGTCCGCAACGATTGGAGAGACATAGGTTATGACGCCCTCGGCCTGGTTCTGACCGCAATCGACGATCACCTTCTGGCCGGGCACAATAGCTGGAAGGTCTCTTTGGTGAACGCGAAAATCTACCCAGACCGTTGACAGGTTGGCGATGATAAAGGCGTCCGGATTGTCTTTCACAGATTCACCCAAAGGCAAATGTTTACTGATGACCGTGCCATCAAACGGCGCTCTCAGGGGGTACCAGGCCAGACGCTCGTTCGTATTGAGCAGTTCCTCCGCGTGGTCCTCGGTCAAATCTATAGAATCTATAGGTGCGTGTTCCGCACAGTCTGTACAGTTCGGGTTGGTGCAAACAATTGCGCTATAACCATCCCCGTAAGAGGTTGTCAAGGTTTGAAGGGCTCGCATATCCACAGCAGTTAGACCGAGAATGTACAGATTGCGTTCGGCCCCGATTAGATCCAACTCTCGCATTTGCTGGGCGCGCGTCGCTTCCAAAAGATCGTGCCGGATCTCGAAACGATTTGATCCCGTGTCGCGTTGTACAGGGCTTCGACTTTTTTCAGGATGCTTTCGGCCTTCTGGAATTCGTCGCTGCTGGTAATTTTCTGATCGAAGAGGCGTTTTTCTCGTTCATACGCGTTTTTAGCGTATTGTAACTCCGTATAAGCGGAAACAAGGTCGCTGCGGATCTTGCCTATCGGCCTCCAATTCGTTTCGCTCAGACTCTCCAGCGAGGGCGACGTCTCCAGAGCTTCGAGCAGACGCGTTGCGTTTTCATGAATCTCATGAGCACGTGTTAACTCAATTGAGCAACAGGAAATCTCCACAAACTTGGAAAGATAATCGATCTTGGCCTGCCCCAGCGTGGCACTCTCGATCCAGGCCAAGACGTCGCCTGTTTTGACCGTGTCCCCCACACTCTGGAGTACCTCGCGGACCTTACCGGCCACTTGTGGTACGACGTGTGCAACCCGGTCGGCGTTAAGCTTTACCTCTCCGAATAACTTCGTCTGAAGCTCCAATACACCGGGACCCGCGACCTTCATCTCAACATCATACCGGTTTAAGACATCTTGTTCCGGTAGAACTTCATCGTCATGGCTATGACCATTGTTACTATCGGGCGCATGTCCGACGTGATCGTCCGTTGCTTCGGTAGCTTGTTCGACAGGATCATGGGAATGCCCGTGCGAGTTGTGCCCGGACGAATCGACAGAGGTAAAGAACGCCGAAACACGGTCCGTTCCGATAGTCATGACTGTGAGAAGAAACATGGCCAATAAGGCACCGATGATTTTTAAGGCTATTCGTTCATTCATTATATTGATCCTCCAATTTTTGTTTGTTTTTGTTCAATTGAATCGATATTACGTCCCATCAATCTTTCGATCTGAGCGAGTTTTTTATGATACGTCTCCAGCGCATCAATGTACTGTGCTTGAGTCTTAAAAAGTGTGCGCTGCGTGTCCAAGACGTAAAGATAATCGAATTTCCCTTCCTCGTAGCCCTGATATGTCGTCTCGAAGGCCCGTTGGGCGTTGGTGAGCACGTCGTTCTGTATCGTGACGACTTCGTCATAAGTCCCGGTCAGGTGATTAAAGGCTTCCGCCAGGACCGCCGTGCGTTTGAGCTTTGCCGCTTTGTATTGCTCTCGCGTCTTGGTGAGGTTTTCCATCGCCTCTTCGATGCCGCCCTGATTCCGATTGGTAATGTCATTTCGGACGGATTGGCGTTGTTTTTCACTGTTGATCGGGCCAATATGGAGGAGGCGCGACGAAATTGCGAAGGGCCGGATCGGATTTGGGTAGTTTAGCAACCGCTATAAGCCATTAGAAAAAAACTTGCTAATAAAATAATAATCGAGCGATTCATGACGCTACTCCCGTCGTGTTTTTGGGTATCCGAAATCGTTACAGGATGTTTGAACGGACCAATAGCCGGACTTATATATTGTCCAGTTTGGGTGAGGTGCGCGCAATACTACACGATGAGAATAATGCTATTTAGAGGAATGCAAAAAGAAATGAAAACCGGGCTTGTTTCAGCGACGATTTCGGTTTCGCAGCCGGGATCGATCATCTTTGGATGAGTAGAGATTAAGCCGTTTGATAACGCCATCATCGTCGAGATCTTTTGTATGTTGGAATTTTCTCAGATACCGGACGATAATGGGGTATCCAGACAAACTCGGCAGGACATATTATAATCATCTGTCCCGTCGCTCGAATCGTGCTGGCAGTTTGTTGAATTGTGACAGTGGTGATGTCCGGCTAATTCAACGGTGATATAACCATCACAGCCTTCGCATAAAACGACCGCCTGCGTGCTGTTTAACACCACAGTATTTTAGTAGGATAATATTAATTTGTTCTCGATATTACGATAAGCACTTCCAATACGAATCGTCAGGAAACAAAAAAACTCCGACGAGAAGAAAAATTATTGTCCATAGCGGAAATTCATAAGGATAACTTCATTTACCCCTTCCTGAGGATATACTATGCTGTTTTATCGGATTGAGATAAAATTTGATTAAGTATGAGATGAAACTGTCCGTTTAAAGAAACATGCAAAATCCAAGGAAGATGTTGTTGAGACATCGAAAGAAAGGCCGTGCGGGAGCCGTTACACCCGCTTACGGCCGACCATATGCTTCAAAAAATGAGATGATCCATCCATTTTTTTGTTGGCTGGGAATCTTCTTGTCCTTCGGAGTATCGCTTATCCTGTTCAAAGCAGAATTGCTTGATGTGCGCAACTATTTCTATGCCCCCACTTTACTTCTGATCGGCTTTTATACCCTGTATTATATCCTGACCGACAGGCAGCAATATCAGAGTCGGACCATTCGAGAGGTTATCCCGAAGGCCATCGGAAAGTACATCTTTTGGGGATTGATTATTTATGGGGTGAACCGGTTTTACGCCGCCCACTCGATGTACCGGGAATTCACTCCGAATACGCGTAAATTCTTCAGCGATTTTCTCACGCTTTTTTTAATCCTGGGATGGCCCTATTTCTTTCTCGCCGAGAAGTTTCGTTATTGTACGGACAATCTCATGGGCGATCCCTACCTGAGGATTCTTTCGTTACTCCGTTGCCTTTGGAAGAGACAATTCAGGAAGATCGGCAGGCGGCTCACTAAAAAGTCGTATAAGCGCCTTTACTTAATGGCCATCATACGAATTCACTATATGCCCATCATGGTTGAGCAGATAAGCCTCGGTCTCAATAATGTGATCGGTTTTCTTAACGGGGCGGATTTCCAATGGAGTATAACCTCCGGCCTCTTCATCGCCACGCCGCTCGCCTGGGCGATTGACGCCAATAACGCCGCGATTGGTTATTTCTGGGAATCCTGGTTTACCAGGAGCCGCTTTCGCGCAATCGATCCCTACCCCATCCATTGGTTTGTCGTCCTCCTATGCTATACCCCATTTATCGGTCTGGCCGTAAAATTCATGCCCTTTCCCACTATGGCGGCTAATTCCGTTCCATTGCTGAGCAGCCGCTCATTCAATTTCGGTATCGAGATCGCTCTGCTGATTTCTCTCGTCCTTTATGTTCTGAGCGGCAGTGCGTTGAATTTCTCGACGTCGAATTTGTGCTATAAGAAGATACAAACGAAAGGACCTTATGCGGTCGTCCGCCACCCGGCCACCTCTTTCAAGCTGATCTATTTCTTTTTGGCGTTCTTCCGTTATCGTGGGGCTTATACCTTTGTCGGTTTCTTATCGTATCTGATGTGGACAACCGTTTATGTTTGCAGGGCGTTGGTGGAAGAACGTTTCCTGAAAAGGTTCTCCGACTACAGGAATTACATGAAGAAAACGAGATACAGATTTATTCCGAAGGTTTGTTGAGCCGGAGCTTTTTCTTTGGGTTATCACATCACTGTTGATATAATCCTGTATTATTAGTGGAAGAATTGCTCGTTAAACAATAATCCAAGTGGAAATGTGGATATGATTACAAAGCTAAGCGTATCGAATTTCAAATCGGTCCGTCAGTTGGATATCGACTGTAAAAAAGTAAACTTGTTTATAGGTGAACCCAACACAGGCAAATCCAACATCCTGGAGTCGCTGGCTCTGATGTCTTGGTGGGCCCGTCCTAACCGGAACCTTGAGGATTTTGTCCGATTCCAAACTACGCAGAACTTATTTTATGACCAGTTGTTGGACCATAAGATTCACGTGTGCTTATCTCAATCTGGAAAAACTGATGTAGAAATGTATCTTTGTTTTGGAAAGGACCGTTTCGAGCTGAGGTCTAATCCAACGTCTGGGACTCTTAGTACGATAAATTATCAAGGGAAATTCACTTCTGGCCAGACGTATCCTCTTACCGAAAACGTCAAGTTTTTTCGTTTTAAAAGCTTGACGAACTATCCAGATGTAACGTCAGGAAGCCTTAAGCCCCCAGATGGAGTGAATCTTTTTTCTGTCGTTTTTAGTTCAGAGAGTCTCCGAGAAACCGTGAAGGAATTCTTCCTAAAATATGAATTGAGGTTGGTTTTAAAACCACAAGAAAAGATCTTTGAGTTACAAAAGCAAACAGATGATCTTGTTTTCAGCTATCCCTATACTCTTTCGTCGGACACACTTAGGAGAGTTATTTTCTATACAGTAGCTATTGCATCAAACAAGGACTCAGTATTGGTCTTCGAGGAACCGGAATCCAACGCCTTTCCGTATTATACAAAGTATCTTGGAGAACGGATCGCATTGGATGAAACCAACCAATTCTTTATTGCTACGCACAATCCATATTTACTCTCGGCGATCATTGAGAAATCTCAAAAGGAAGACGTTCAAGTCTTCGTCATTTATTTCAAAGACTTCCAGACACAGGTCAAACCTTTGACACCGGACCAGATTGTGGAATTGATGGAAGCGGATCCCTTTTTCAGTCTGGAACGTTTCATCGAGGCGGAGGAATGAAGGTCCTGGTGGAATGCTATCCGGACGAGGTGGTCCTTCGTGTTCTGGGAGTGCCCAGGAAACAGTTACGCCACGAGCGATGTAGGGCGAAGTGGTGAAACGAGTACTTAAATTCGATTGTGCTGTCGGTCTTATTGATGAAGATCCATCAAGTGCCCAACCCCGCGACTTGAATAATTACAAACAAGTGCAAGCCGCGGCAGGACTCCGCCTGCTCGCTCGACGGGACGACAAGAACAAGAAGCTCATTCTTGTCTGTCCCCGACTTGAGGATTGGCTCATCCATAGAGCCAGATTGTTAGGTGTTAAGCCAGAAGACTACGGTCTTCCCGATGATCCGAAACGCTTACATGCCATCCCTCGATACGAGCAGAAAAAAGGTTTTCACCGTTTTCTTGTAGAACTAAAAGAACGAGATAGTGAAATGCAACTCTTACGCCGATGGTTTCTTGAGAAGGAACTCTTTTGAATGTGAGGCATAGAGGAGATAATGCTCGCAGCATAGATATTGATAGATCGAGTCATCTTGGGTCCAGAGCTTCCGGCGTTCCAGGCGATTGATTTCCAACGGTCCTCTGGGGGGACGCATGGTTCCGTCCTCACCTTTTTCCTGGTAAAACAATCGATTCGAATGGACTATTCCATATTCGGTCGAAAAAAGTCTCTCACGACCCGTGATTTTCAGACCGAACGTTTTCGCCTGGGAAGCAAACGCCGTTTTGTCGAAAAGCTGGAAGCTGCTGTTTTTGATATCATCGACGCAATCGATAAGATCATCCATCAGATCCATCGTGGCGTCGAAATCTTCATCTTTGCCTGTCGGCAGGCCGTAGATCATCATCAGAAGGTTCGAAATGCCCACTTGATGAGAGTTCCGAATAACACGTCGAATCGTTTCAGCCGATGTCCCTTTGAGGCAGACGTCGAGCAATCGTTGCGAACCGCTCTCGATTCCCCAGCTAATCCAACGGCAGCCGGCCTTGAAAAGCGTCTGTAGTATTTCTGGGGTATACTCATTCGTAGGGCGACCCATGATATGAAAAGAGATGGTTAATCCACGATGGAGAATTTCTTCTGCCAATATTTTCATGTCCGGGGCATCAACGTACTGGTCGGCGAAGTAGAAATGCCGGGCGTCCATCTGCCGGTTTAGTGTGAGTAAGTGATCGACGAATCGGGTGACATTTCGACTTCGGTATCCGCTGTATGAAAAATTGTGCGCGCAAAACCGGCACTTTCGCCACTTGCACCCGCGGGAAAAAACAAGAGAAACAACCGGTTTGGGATTGAAGTAGCGGGAAAGATTCAGTTCGGTAAAATCCGGCAGAGGTATTTTATTCAAGCTAAGAGTGTCCGCTTTTCTGTTTCTCAAAATACCGGATGAGCTTCGATAGACCAGTCCGGGAATCTCAGAGAAATCCCGTCCGGCTAAAAGCATTTCAAGCCCGGTTTCCCCCTCGCCTTCGAACACCGCATCAACGAAAGGACAGGCGGTGAGAATTTCTTCCCCGGACAAGGCACAAATCGTAGCGCCGCCTAAAACCATCATAGGTTTGTTTCGACCTCGGATCGAAAAGACCAAATGCAGGTATTTCGCTATCGCCAAAGAAAGGTGGACTTGCCGGGGATACATAATCGAAAAGCCGATCCATTCCGGATCATTCGCTAAAATAAGCTCGGAACAATAAGCGAGTAGCGGTTGTAACTCATCGCTAAGGATCTTTTGTTCCAGGTAACGATGCGCCATTTGGATATAGGTATTATGAATTTCGATAAGTTGTTTCCAGACGGACAGATGCTTCCGGTACGTCATTTCATCAAAAAAATCCTTTTGTTTGCCTTGTACAAAGCGACGTAAAGAGTGAAATTCTTCTTTTTGATCGATAAGCCAATTCCAGGCGGCGATATTCACATCGACCACATGGAGATCCCGTTGGATAGGATTGGTTTTAATGAATGCCGACAACGTGGCTATCCCCAGCGGCATATAGGTGGGACTGGTGTAAGGCCCGAAGACAAGCACCGATCTCATATATATCCCTTACATGTTGTTATCATCTGTTTACTCATTGTAAGAGGTATTATATAATCTCAGACAATCCCTTCCAATGGGTGATGTCTTCCGGATATCTTTGGAACTCGGCGGGTTAATCTATCTTTCTCGGTTGCCTTCTATTGCCTTCTTTTTCCATCGATGACAGGTAAAAGCTAAGGCTCGCAGTGCCGTCCATTGTGGGCTCGTTCGAAGAATAATCACCCATATCATCATGGTATACGGCTTTACCTTTTTGAAACGGCGCATACTCGTCCTTTTTCATTAAATGGATACCTCGCAGATTGTTGTAAATCGTTCTTTCGACTGGGCCGTCAACGAGTCCCCCGCGGGTTGTTTCCTTTAACAGATAGGTGATGGCCGAATGCGGGAATTGAGGAGAGTCTCCTCCTTCCGGCAAACCGCAAATCATGCTGGTCCCCCACGGATTGCATCCAAACAACCAATCGCGTAACGCCGCCTCCATTTCGAGATACGTTGAATCTTTTGTTATGTTAAAATAGCATCGGGCCTGAGTTAAAGCGGCGACCACCAAATTGTTGGAGCACCAGATAAACGGTATCCCATTCAGGAAGGGATCTTTTTTACCTCGCTCGTAAATAAACTGGAGTCCCTCCTTCAGGTAGTTTGTGTAAATGTCCCTTTCGTCGGACAGATAATAGTGCCCTAAATTAACAAAGGGATAGAATTGGTAATGTCTTGCACGACCGGATGACATCCAGGGTGTAACCGGCTCGACGGCGCCCCATTTTACTGCTTGCTCAAGATAGTACTCTTTGTTCGTCAGGCGGTGCAATTCACAGGCGGCCAACTCCAGGTCATCGACGTAGTTTTCTTCTTCATAAAAATAAGGGGATAAATAGCAAGTCGTCTGACATACGCCCAAATCGCTTAGTGCAAATTCGTAAGCTTCCACGGCTTTTTGGGCTATTTTCCCGGCAAACTCCGGATCGCACTCTTTCATGACGTATGCACCCAACGCAAATGCGGAGGCAAATTTCGCCGCACTGGATGAGACGCCTGTTGTCCGGTTTTTATGTTTTGAAAGACCTTGGGGGTTTCCCGTGATATAATAAACAGGCCGACTTTCGCCCAGCCCATAATTTGCCGAATCTTTATTGGGTAATCGGTATCCTTTGTGATCACGATCATCCGCTATCTGGTTGTACATTTCTCCATAAGTCGGATTCATTTTATCCAGCCACTCCAAACCCCATTTGACCTCGTCAAGAATGTCCGGGATACCGTTTTCACCTTCATGCCCTCTCGAATCATATCGATCGCCATAAACCTTTGGATTGTGTAACCAGGCAAACAGCATTTGATACGTGGCATTGGCCGACGTGGCAAGGTATTGCAAATAATCCGATGCATCGTGCCAGCCTCCTGTAACGTCGATTTTCTGTCCGGTTTTTGTGGGATGGTCAACAATGATTCCGTCGTGTAAGTGGCACGCGTCTTTTAAATAGGGATTG
>JAFGTG010000475.1 GCA_016934255.1 Sedimentisphaerales bacterium | reverse complement strand
TCCACATAATCAGCCAGATCGACGTTATGCTCCTTTTCAAATGTCTGCATTTGCTCGATACGCTCGATATCATCCTTTATCCGATTGGCCAGCTTGAAGATGTAAGGCTTTCCGGCTAAGCGGTTTTGCAGATCATCGAGCATCGGCTCCCAGGATCCATCATACAACTGGGACTTTAAGACGACCAGCATACGATGCTCGTTACTCAGGCCGGCGACATAATCCTCCACCGCCTTAGCGACGCTGGTTTCGAGGCCCTTATTGCTCTTATCGCCCGGCTCGTCCATCGGCCAAATACCGCCCCGTCAGGTACCGTTTTCTCATCTCATGGCCCCGCCGGTAAGCTCCTGACGGGGATCGTTAGAAGCATATTAACCTTCAGGATCGGAAAATGCAACATATTTTCGCAAATTCCTTTATTTGGCTTGTGATTTGATGGTTTTCGATGTGATTCGACCTGATACCAAACGCGCCCGCAACCTTAGAAAGTCACATACTCTTTCGCCTTCGAGAGTCTGACGCCGATCTTTCCTACATCGTCCATCGAACGAAGGCGGCCTTGTCCTCGACGCTCCATGATGCGGTTGACCGTCACCGGCCCGAGCCCGGGTACTCTCAGAAGCGAGGATTTCGGCGCCCGATTGAGATTCACCGGATAAAATTCCGGATGATTCATCGCCCAAGTCTCTTTCGGATCAACGGTTAGAGACAGATTTCCATTAGACTCGAAAGCAATATCCGATTCCGCAAATCCATACTTACGAAGGAGAAAATCCACCTGATACAAACGATGCTCTCGCATGAGAACATCGACTGGTTCGTCCGACTCCACCTGCTCGCCGGCAATCGACTCATCCCCCAATCCCTTTTGGTAGGCACTGAAGTACACCCTGTGCATCTTCAATCGATCGTACAACCCGAACATGTACTTGACGATTTGAGCATCTTGCTCCCCCGCGGCTCCTACAATGAATTGCGTCGTCTGCTTAACCCTTTGATATCGGGAACCTCGCTCGGTCAGCCGGCTAATCAGCTTGATCGGATTGATAATATCCTGGATGTAGTTTTTCTTTTGCGAAAGTCTCGACAGGTGCTTTTCGCCCGGTGTTTCGATATTTAAGGATACGGCACTGGCTAAAGAGACGGCCTGCTCCACCGCCGCATCACTCGCTCCGGGAATGATCTTCAAATGGATATAGCCTTTGAAGCCATATTTCCTACGGAGCAATCCGGCAACGCTATTGAGTCGATCCATGCTTGCATCGGGCGTTCCCGCAACCCCCGAACTCAGAAATAACCCGAAGACTTTCCGTCGGTTATAATAATCCAGAAAAACTTTGGCCGTCTCATCCGGCGCTAAACTACACCGACGAATGTCCTTCTGTTCCCGGAGGGGACAATACTTGCAGTCATTGGTACAAACATTCGAAAGAAGTGTTTTGAATAATACGCTCTTTCCGCCGCTGGGTAATGTGACTGGATACACCCATTTGCCATCGTCGCCTCGCGTTCGATGCTCATCCTTACTGGTCGCACAGGCACAGGCGAGGTCGTATTGTGCATCGGCGCTGAGGATTTCCAATTTTTCCTGCGTATTCGGCCTGGAAACTATCCCAACCATTGCAACCTGTCATGCTCACCCTCTCTTTGTCTTACTGATTCTGCGTCCTTTGACTATCTTTGTTATCTTCTCGGCGTTCGCCGCCAATACAAAGACTACAAGCCAGATGACGAAAAGTAAAGCGACCGCTTCCAACAAAATGCCAAAAAATAAAAAAACAAAGGCAAGTCCTATAGTAACCATCGTTGAGAATATAAACGGCCCGGCCAGGGCGGCGGTTTTTTCCTTGACATCCGACTCCTGGTCTTCATCCCATTTCCTCAATACGGATGCGGCGCCGGGTGCTTCTTCGCGAGGGACCGCCACATGAATGATATGACGGTTCCCTCCGCGATAAGGAACAATAGCCGGATCTTCCAGCGTCGTCGGGCTGAATCCTTCCTTCCGTAAAAGACCGAGCACAATCGGTAATGACTCTGTATTCGCCTTGTAAACTACGACGTTATCCATATCTCGATATGACCATTATTCCGTCTCGGATAAATTTGCCTATCTCGTCCCTGTTAGGGAAACACGATTTGTCATTCCCGCGTAGGCGGGAATCCAGTTTTTGGGTTCTGAACTCCTGCCTTCGCAGGGGTGGCAAGAGCCTTCGCTTTCCACAACAGGAACTAACTAGCGGACTCCGACTGGTCTTTAATCACCGATGTAGCCGCCTTGATTACTCCCGCAATATCTGCCAGATCCGTCGGTATGATAATCGAATTATTCGTCTTAGCAAGCTTGCCGAATTCATCCAGGTACTGCTCCGCAATACGCAGGTTCACGGCATTGACGCCGCCCTTTTCGTTGATCGCAGCGGCGATTTCACGAATTCCATTCGCGGTCGCCTCGGCCACCCTTTGAATCTCGACGGCGCGGCCTTCCGCCTCGTTGATTCGTCGTTGCTTTTCGCCTTCCGAACGGGCAATCATTTCCTGTCGGTCTCCTTCCGCGCGGTTGATCTTGGCCTGCCGATCCCCTTCCGATTCGGCGATGTTCGCGCGTTTTTCTCGCTCGGCCCGCATTTGCTTTTCCATCGCGTCCTTAATACTCTGCGGCGGCATAATATTCTTGACCTCGTATCGTGTCACTTTCACACCCCAGGGATCAGACGCTTTATCCACAGCGCTCACGATCGCGCTGTTGATCACATCTCTTTCCTCGAACGTCTTATCCAGATCGAGCTTACCCATCACGCTACGCATTGTCGTCTGGGCTAATTGCGTGGAAGCAAACGAGTAATTGCTAATCCCGTATGAGGCCTTCTTGGGATCAACGACCTGCATATACAGGATACCGTCCACCTCGACCGCGATGTTATCCTTCGTAATACACTGTTGGGGAGGAACATCGACCGCCTGCTCTTTTAAGGTGTGCCGGTAAGCTACCTTATCTAAAAACGGAAACAGAACGTGAAATCCGGCTTCTAACGTGGTCGAGTATTTTCCAAGCCGTTCGATGATATACGCCTGTTTCTGTGGCACGATTCGTATGGTCTTGACGAAAACGATCAACGCAAAGACCAATAAGCCACCGAGAATGATCGTCAACTTGGTCCCACCGGATAACGCTACGAAAGGTATTTCTCCTGCTATTGTTGCTAACACAGTTTTCCCCTTTCAATATGAAATGGTTTGTATCATCTGAAACGTCTTTACGGTTGTCAATGGCTTAATATCATCAGGCTATAGCGTTTTAACCTTCAATGTGATATTGTCCTTACCGACAATTTCGACAACCGTTCCTTCCGCGATTTCCCCGTCCGCCTGTGCTTCCCAGTTACACCCGTGGAATTCCACTTTTCCTCCGACTTTCGGTACGATCTTCTCTTTGACGACCGCTCTTTGGCCGACAAATTCATCGAGATCGTGCGTAAGATCCTGCTTCGAGCCCGTGTGCCCCAGGAAGACGCCTTTAATCCATCGTCGCAACAGCAAAAGCGACAAGACGGAAGAAGCGATGAAAATGCCTAATTGAGCATTGATTCCGATTTCGGTCACCAGACAGACAATCGCCACGATCCACGCGCCGACGCCGAAGAAACCGATAATCAAACCCGGCAGGGCAAACTCCATCAGCAGCAAGACCAGCCCGACGAGAAACCAAATGACTTCCGGCGTCAGAAACTCTTTAATCGCATCCCAACTCATTTGTCTCACCTTTCAAAAATCTAACTTGGAGACTCAAAGCATTTGTTTTTTCAATAGTTTCCATCCAAACAACTTACTCCACCACGATCGCCGTGCCGTACACCATGATCTCTGCGGCATGTTGCATCATTTCCGTCGTCGAAAATTTAACACCCACGATGGCATTGGCCCCGAGCTTTTGGGCTTCTTCGACCATCCGGTCGATCGCCTGCTCGCGCGCCTCGGCCATCATCTTGGTATAATCAGTGACCTCTCCTCCGACGAGATTGCGCAAACCGGCCATAATGTCCCTGCCGATGTGACGCGCCCGGATCGTATTGCCCCGCACGAGCCCCAGGTGCGTGACGATCTTCTTGCCGTGAATGATATCTGTCGTGGATAACAGCATAGATTTATCTCCTTACATCCTTATATCGGTCTTTTTTCCAGAAGTAAACGCGCTCTCGAAGCACGGAGACAAACAAAATCGCCAGGCCGACGAGCAACACCAGCAGGCCGACCTTAAACAAGCACTCAACATTCGGATTTTTAATAACGGCCTCGATCGCTCTGAATCCCCCGTAAATCGTCAGAAGAATCGCCGCGACGGAAAAGATGATCCACCCGACGCCGCGTTCGATGCGATTGTAAATACCATTCCAGTAGTCCTGCCATAACCGATCCTCCGGCTCCATCAGGGTCACTTCGTCTGTTATGGTTTTAAGTCTTTTGAATTCTTTGAGTTCCCCGGCACATTCCGGGCACCCGGCCACGTGCTCTTCGAACCGATGTCTCGCCTCGTCGCTCAGTTCGTTGTCCAGGTAACCCATCATCAGGTCTTTAAAATCATGGCATGTCATGAGTACAGCCTCCACTTTCCGTGCCTAACAATTCTTGGAGTCTCTTGCGCGCGTAATATAATCGGCTCGTCACGGTTCCTTTGTTGCAAAACAAAGCCTCCGCAATCTGGTCGTACGACATATTTTGAAAATGTCGCAGGATAATCACTTCACGATGTTTCGGATCCAGCTTGCTGATCGCCTGCCAGACCTGATCTTTTGTCTCGTTTCTCGCGGCCACGGCTTCCGGCGAAAAGCAATCGGTCGTCGCGGCTACTTCCGGGCAATCCTCCCCATCGAGCGAGCTGGCCCGGCGATACCGCCGTTTCCGCAAATGACTAATACAGAGGTTCTTCAGGATTTGATAAAACCAGGGGAAAAATTTTCGGTCGGGCTTGGTATGTTTGATGTTCCGATAGGCTCGAACAAAGGCCTCCTGGGAAAGATCCAACGCATCTTCTCGATTGCCCACAAAGCCCAACGCAATAAAATAAGCGTCTTTCATATACCGATTAACGAGAGATTCAAACGCCTCCGGCGAGCCCCGCCGACAGCGTTGCATCGCTATGATCTCGTCTTGACACACCCCTGTCACGTTCTCAGGCTCCCAAAGCGTTTTTTTCGGTCCCAATGGTTGTTCTTCACTTGTCTGCAAGAATATACACCTCAGCCCTCCTGTTTCTTCAAATTATTTTAGATTTTTTGCCCATATTGAACTGCGTGAGCGTCGATTCGTCAAATAAACGCCGGAGATAACCAGGACGCCGCCTATCGCTAACGATACAGTTATCGGCTCGTGAAGGATCAGGAAGGCAGATAAAATGGCGAATATTGGAACAAAGTTGATAAACAAGCCGGCTTTTGTCGGGCCGAGATGTTCCACGCCCTGATAATACCAGACGAATCCGATCACCGTTCCAAAAACACCCAGATACGAAATACACCCCCAGTCGGTTAGGGATTGATGTGAAATGTTTCGAATCAATCCCTCGAAACATGCGGGGAGAAACAAAGCAACGGTTCCAACGACCGACGAATACGATACCGATGCGAGCGGAGAGAGGTTCTTCATCACGCTTTTTCCGATAAGCGAATAGGTCACCCAACAGAGAACACAACAGAAAATGTACAGTTCCCCCCGACCCAGCCCCCCGTCAAATATCTGCCTGAGATCCCCTTTCGAGATAACGATACTCGCACCGCAGACTGAGATAATGATTCCCAAAATATTAAGGGGAGTGATCTTCTCTTTCAGAAAGAGAACCGAACACACTGTAATAAAAATCGGGCACGTCGCAATAATAAGCGACGCCCGTGAGGCTTCGATCATTTTGAGCCCTTTGTAGAACAAAACGTTGTACGTGGCGATACCGATCAATCCGAGGAGAATGATATGAAGGATTTGATGCTTCTTTAGACGAGGAAGTCTGCCTTCGATTTTCCAAGTCAGAAAAAGTAAAAGTGTTGAGGCTATAGCGAACCGGAGGAAACTAATTGAAAAAGGCCCGACGTTTCGAGCGACGACCTTCCCCGCCACAAACGTGCCTCCCCAAAACAGGGCCGTCAAAACCAATTTCACATAAATCTTCATCGAATCGTCCAAATATCATTTTGTAGCGTTGCATTCTGACGATTCCGGCCTCATACGTCAACAACTATGGGTTACGTCGTAGATTTTGATAAACTGTCATTAACATATCTGAACTTCACCGTGTCATTTCGACCGAAATAGCCTTTAACCCTGAGCGAAGTCGAAGGGGCAGCGAGTGGAGAAATCTGGTTTCGAATATAGTTTTTACTGAGTCTTAAGCCAGACCCCTCGGCTACGCTCGGGGTGACACCACAGGAAGACGAAGCACAAGGATTCTCAGTTGCTTTTCGACGAGTCATTCTGTAGAAAATACGAAAACCATTCGATCGATTTCGAGGAAGGATGGAGTCTATGACAGAACATCGGTTTTCACGACGAACATTTATTCGATGCTCATCCCTTGCAGCCGTCGGAAGCATTGCAGAGACTCTATCCGGGCGGTCCTACTCCGCTCGTCAGGATGGGGCGACGAAGGAAACGATTCAAGCGCTTATCCAAAAAGCCGGTAACGCGGACAGTGATGAGGTACGTTTGACTTATTTGAAACAACTACAGAATCGACAGAAAGTGGAACCTTCCCTCAAGAAGGAGCTTGCAAACTCATCACTCAAATCAACCGCCGGCTTTACGAAAAAAAACTGGACTATTTCAGCCGGGAAATAAGAAACAATAAGGATTTTGACTTTGGAATTTCTGAACGTTCCGGACTCTATCCATTGACGTGGCTTTACCGCGGCAGAATGGTGACCTGGTACGCATTAGAGTTCGGCAGCGTTTGGAGCATTCCGGAAAAGCGGTGTGAGTTCTTTAATATTGCACGTGGTTTTTTGAAAAATACGCCGAGACATTTTCCGAAAACAAAATCGCGAAGATGCGCCTCAATCCGTAAAACGCCCTCCGTCCGGCCGAATTGATGGAGACGCCCCGGACCGGTCGAAACGAACGGGGATTTTTACAATTCAAGAGCGCCTACTCCACCGCGGACCCGAATCGTCACAAGCCCGGCGCGGGCCTGTGACACGGTGTCTCGCCAAATACAGATTCCCCACGGGAAGCCGGGAATTCGACGCATTTCTCACCAAGCAAATGTCGCTCTACATGCGATTTAAATTGCGCGGCGACCGAAGCGCCCTTGTAACGGCCGTACGGCAAAATGCCGAAGCTCTGGGGAAGAACAAGGAGATGTACAAAAGCCCCTACATGGGTAAGAGGAAGTGTATTCCTTT
>JAFGTG010000474.1 GCA_016934255.1 Sedimentisphaerales bacterium | reverse complement strand
TCGGGCAATGAACCCGGTCCGCCGGAAAGCAGTCGAGGCGCCATTATGAACGCTCATAATCCGAATCCTGCCGACGGCGCGCTTCATTCGGACACATGGGCCAATCTGTCCTGGACGGCGGGCGCCACGGCGGCCTCCCACGATGTTTACCTCGGCGAGAATTTCGATGACGTCGATAACGGCGTCAACGACACGTTCCGCGCCAACCATCCCTCGACATTCTTCGTCGTCGGTTTTCCGGGCAATCCCTATCCCGACGGCCTCGTTCCCGGGACAACGTACTATTGGCGCGTCGATGAGGTCGAAACCGACGGCGTGACAAAACACAAAGGCGTCGTCTGGAGCTTTCAGGTTCCCTCCCTCAAGGCCTATGAACCCAGCCCGCCTGACGGCGCCAGGAACCAGAATATCGATGTCATTCTGAACTGGGGCCCCGGTCTAAATACAAAATTGCACACTGTTTACTTCGGTGAAAACTTCGACGAGGTCAGTAATGCCGCGGCGGGAGGAACGTCCCAGGCCAAGACGGAATTTACCCCTCCCGGTCCCCTCGAATACAACAAGACGTACTACTGGCGGGTCGATGAATTCGGTAACGCCGGCATTCAAAAAGGCAATGTGTGGAGCTTCACAACCATCGCTGAGATTCCCGTCACCGACGACACCCTTGTCGGCTGGTGGAAATTCGAGACGGGCAGAGACACGATGGTGGTGGACTGGTCGGGCCACGGCAACCACGGCACCATCGTCGATAACGTACAGTGGGTTCCCAGCACGTTTAACATGGGGTTGGAATTCCTGGGCGACTACCAGGGCTTCGTCGAACTTCCGCCGAACCTGGTGACCACCGGCAGCGGTTCCGTGCTGATGTGGATCAACACAACGCAGGAAGACGATGAAGGGATGCTCTGGTACGGAAGCGCCGTAAACTACGGTAACGGCTATGGAGGTGAAAATGAAATCCACCTCAATATCGACGATCCCGGCGCAGGCGAGTTGGACTTCTTCCTCGAGGAGGACGGCAGCGGAAGCGACATCACAATCAACGGCCCCGAGGTCGGCGGCATGGGCTGGACGCACGTGGCCGCGACCTGGGACCTTGCCGACGGATGCAGGTTGTACGTGAACGGCGTGCAAGTGGGTTTCGAACCTCACAACACGAACGTCCAGGACCTCGTGGTCATCCGGCTGGGCAGTGCGGCCGAGGATGATGTATTCTACGAGGGCATCATGGACGACGTCAGATTGTTCAACCGGGCGCTCAGCGCCGAAGAGGTCGTCGGAATCTACAGTACCGGTGAAGATCCTCGTCGTCCCGGCAGTCCGCAGCCCGCCAACAGCGCCCTGGTCCCTCTGGTGAATGCGACACCGCTGAGCTGGTCGGCCGGAGCGGATACCGTTGAGCATGATGTTTACTTCGGTATGGACTGGGACGCCGTGGCCGGCGCCGACGCGACCGATACGACCGGCGTCTATCGAGGCCGACAGAGCGCGACGACCTATACGCCGTCGGAAGGCGTTGAATGGGCCGGCGGACCGTACTATTGGCGGATCGACGAGATCAATACGGATGGAACCATCACCGCCGGGGTGGTCTGGAACTTTTCGGTCGCCGACTATCTTATCGTGGATGATTTCGAGTCCTACAACGACATCGAAACCGGGCAGCCGGGTAGCCGCCTGATCTACGAAACATGGATAGATGGATTCGGGGTTCCGACCAACGGTTCGATCATCGGTTATTTCGAAGCGTTCCAGCCTTCCATGGAAACGGGAATTGTCTATGGCGGCAATCAGTCGGTCCCCCTTATGTACGACAACAGCACAGCGAGCCTGTCGGAAGTGACGGTGGATCCCGCTAATCTCCTGATTGGCCGGAACTGGACGATCGGCTCACCGCAAACACTGGTGCTTTGGTTCCACGGCCAGCCGGGCAATACCGTAACCGAACGGCTGTATCTCAAAATCAATGGCGTCAAGAAAACGTATCCGGGCGATGCGTCGGACATAGGCGAAGTCAGATGGAAACAGTGGAATGTCGATCTGTCATCGGTAGGCACCAATCTCAGCAACGTGACGCAGTTTGTTTTAGGCTTTGAGAGAACGGGCGCATCCGGCGGCGCGGGGACGGTGCTCTTCGACGACATTCGATTGTATCGGCAGGCCCCCGAGGTTGTGGTGTCTTCGGAAGAGATTTGGATCGAAGCCGAGGATGCCGACACAATTACCGAGCCGATGAAGGTCTATGACGACGCCACCGCCTCGGGCGGAAAGTGCATCGGCACCGATATCGGCATCGGCAACGCATCCGATGCGCCGCCCGCCGACGGCGTCGCCACATACACGTTCGCGGTACAGGGCGGCGTGTATAAAGTCACCGGCCGCGTGATTATCCCCGCCGGGGATTCCTTCTGGGTAAGGATCGTCGGCGCCGCGGACCTAACGCCGGGTGAAAATCCCGACAATCCCGGCACGGGCTGGGTGAGATGGTCCGATCCGCCGGACGGAGATGCCTGGCACTGGGAAGACGTCTTCAGCGGCGACCACGGCGGAGAGACGGCGTACTGGACGCTCCCGGCCGGGACGTACACGCTGGAAATCGCCCGTCGCGAAGACGGCGCCCTTCTGGACGCCATCGTCATTTCCAAAGTGGATTAAAAAGCTCTATTGCAAAAATGAAAATCAATTCAGGGCCTATTCCAACCGATTCGGAATAGGCCCTTTTTTCACGAAATCCAAAAATAAGTTTGTATAAGAGGTTATCCTACGAAGCGGATATAACTAAAAGTCTGTAACCTATGAAGGTTTATGATATACATAAATTGATGCATGAAGTTGCGTTGGCGTTCGATGCGAATAAGTAAGGCTCGAAGCTTTCGAGTTACCTGCCGAAGCCTTTTTCTTTGCAGAGTTCAATAGTATGCCACTACATGCTGTTTTCCGCTTGCTCGTGCGACGATTAGTAACTGATATATCTGCCATTATTCTCTCAGGATAAATATTTCTGTGATTGGTTAAACGACTCTTTACCATACCGAATACCTTCAACAATATTATCTAGCAACAATTTGATCAAGCGGTCAAGCTCTTTCTTGCTTCTATAATCCGCCTCTGCAATGAAATCAACCCTACCTGCCCTTAAAAGCTCTTTACAGATCTTCAAGCCCTTTGAATCGCCGGGCTTAAATACAGCGATAGCATAGCCACCATTTTTTCTAATAACAGTCATACACGGTACATCTGTCAATCCATCGCCCAAATATAAGATGTTCTGAAAAGGGATCGGTCTTAATGGTGTAGGCATATGAAGATTGATATTTTCATGCAAAGATTCCTTCCCCTTATTAATTCTGAAGATAAATTGTGTCTTTAAGGTATCGTTCACGATCACCTTTGGAAAAACAGCTCGGTCGTATTCATCATAATGATACTCCGATGCGAATATTTTATAGAAATATTTTGCAATGCTCGCTCCTGAGATAATCTCCTTCAATCCGGCGGATATAATATAATGACGTAAACGAACGCCAATGTCATATTGCGTTTCCACATAGGCATTGAGCCTTTTGAAAAATGTCATAACTCCAGGATAATAATTGATATTCTTTGCAAGCGACTTCAACACTTTTGGAGTCACGGGATAATGTTTACGCTTCGACATCTCAATCATCAACCGCATATAAGTAACGATGTCTTCACCGCCTGTCTTCAGGGCTTCCTTTGTAACGGCATCCCAGAATTCCTTTCCTTTCTTTATACCAATTTCGGGAAGAATAGTATATTCCTGCATGGGTTGTGGAGTGAGAGTCCCATCGAAATCATACACAAGTGCAATAACATTATGCGTGAACTTGCCTTTTTCTGATCGCATCTACGTACACCTCACTTATGCAATAAAACTGCTTCGCATGATACCTGCTGTCTCAGCCCAGAGCAAACACATTCCAGCTTTTTATCGTATACGGTGTATCTCACGAGGCAAATGATGACGGTTTTTCTGAATTTTTAAAAATGTAAAAAATGAGAGTTCGAAAGGAATTTCGGGATTCTGGTGGATTTTACTCCTTGGATGCCCAAGAACCTACCCCAATATGAGTTTTTTTCAGCCGTTTCCTGATTTTGGCGATCTATGGCAATGAACGAGTGTCAAGGGCTCGGGGGTGCGTTGACGGAATTCCGTTGTGGTAGATTTCGTTGGCGGGGAGTTTCATGGTTTTGTTGTTGTGGGTCCAGCTTGGGAATTGGTGGGTGCGCACGTCGTCGGGGAATGTGCGATAGAGAATACCGGGGATGCCTTCTTTGCAGGATGGTGCGTCAGGACGAGGGGGAGTCAGAAAAATACATAACCGCTTGGACTCTTATTTGATTTCCGGCTTGAAAAAGTGTATCATAATTGATGGATTTTGTCTTTACCTATTAGAAGAATTGGAGATATCTTTATGGCTAAGCGAAGAGGTTTCACACTCATCGAGTTATTGGTTGTGATTGCCATCATTGCCCTGCTCATGGCGATTCTCATGCCTGCACTTCAGCGCGTCAAGAAACAGGGCAAGACAATCGCCTGTCGGGCGAATCTCAAACAATGGAACCTTTACTTTTCAATGTACACCGAAGACCATGAGGGCCGCTTCCAGGCCGGGGTTGGCAGCGGGCACACCAATCATTGGACGAATGCGCTGAGATCGTACTATAAGAACGACCATAACCTGCGCTGCTGCCCGACGGCCATGAAACCTCTGATCGACGAGAACGGCAACCCGGCCGCCCAGTGGAATGTGTTTTCGGCCTGGGGAACATTCTGGGGCGAGGGGTACGCCCCCGAAGGCGACTGGGGCAGCTA
>JAFGTG010000473.1 GCA_016934255.1 Sedimentisphaerales bacterium | reverse complement strand
TTTCCCATTTGCTCACCGTCATAGGATGAATGCCGAACAATTGCCCGAACTTGTCTTGGTTCAATCCTAAATCTTGCCTTAATTTGCATATATCTTTTGAACTCATATTAGTCTCCGATAATCTTGGCTTAACAAATATACTAAGCAATAATATAAGCCTTAGCTTAGTATCGTCAAAAAAATTTCCCGACTTTACAAAAAATATTTAAGAAAAAAGAATCAGGAGCCTTTTCTACCTGACCGAAATAGACAATCCAAGAATACTTTAAAATCGATCCTCCGCGCACAAGCCAGATGTATGAATTAGAAAATCCAACCGTGCTCTTTGATATTGGACTGATTTAAAGGTACGATAGGATAAACCTTGGATTGCTGTTGTGCCAAAGGTTACAAAACGATGGGTTATCATTTCTGACGAAAAGGAAGGAAGGTAAGTCATGAAAACAATGTTCGACCTGAGAAGCTTCTTTATTGGCGCCGCTCTGACGGTGTTTGTAGTCTTTGCTCTTGGAGTATCACCGAGCCATTCACCCCAGGTAGATCGTTTCCGGTTCGGAGCCAGCGGAAGTCATGTGTTTGTTATCGACACGGCCACAGGACAGGTCTGGGGTAAGTACGTCACCCCGCGCCAGGATTTGACGAGTCAGGAGTTCATGAGTCCCCAACTGCCGTTAGGCAAGAAATAAAACGGTGGAGCACGCCGCCGCCCTACTAAACTCCATGAAGGAGATTCATATCATTTTGTGAGGGCGGTGATTTCTTGTGCGCTGAGGGCTTTGTCGTAGATGCGAACGTCGTCGATCAGGCCGGAAAAGAAGCTGCTAAGTTCGAGGGTGCTTGCGGCGCCGATAGTCAGACCGCCTTCGGAAAACTCCAGGTCGGCGGTGGTGTCACGGGCGACTTCGATGCCATCCACATAGAGAACTCTGTTATCAGCGTCCCGGACGAAACCGATTCGGTGCCAATTTCCATCGGTTATCACGACGGTGGAAATCAACGGCGGCCCGGCCGGGCTGGCGTTTCGGCCGGTTGTCTCCGGTTCTCTCAGATCGGTTCTTAATGATCCATCGGTGGAATCGGCCATGAGCCAGTTGGCGCCCTCCTCCTCCGTAAGGAGTCCCGAGGACTGTGAGAGGATAACCTGGCCCGGTGCGCCGCCTTTGATCCATGCGAAGACGCTGAACGAATCCAAGGCCGGGTCGATGACGAAGGGCGTGCTGAGGTAATCATCCGTTCCGTCGAAGCTCAGTGCGCCGCCATTCATGCCGTCGTCCGGCTGCCATTGGGGGGCGCCGTTCAGGACGCCGTCGAATTTGCCGATAGTGTTATATGCGACGTCGCCGTCCGCTTCGTCGAACTTCCAGTATGCAATCAAATCGACCGGCGGTATCTCGTAAAACAAATGCAAGGAGACGACGAGCAGGTCTTGAAAGTCCACAATACCGTCACCGAAAGGCGGCGGCGCAACATCGTACATCGGATCATTCTCGTCCCAGTGATCGAACATTAAGCCAATATCTTTACCCTCCACGAATCCGTCCGCATTGAAGTCCACGGCATTGGCGACGACGACTGTACCGGTCGCCTCCGCAAAACGAATGCCAAGCTCCATTTGCCCTGCGGCGCTGACGTGCAGGTTATCCGAATTCATCGGCAAATCGTCGGCCGGGACGAACCGGGCGCCGTCGGTCGCACTAATGTGGCCCGAATCCTCATCGACATCGAGCTGTCCATGACGCACTTGGTCGCGGTAATCGTATCCCGACAGGGGAACCGGTAAAACCTGGCCGTAGATAAACGGCATGTTCGGCGCATCGAATTGCGCGCGAACGCGCCGGATGAAGTGCGAAAGGTTCCGGTCGTAGGCCGGGCCGTACGCACTATTTCTCGCATCTCTCTCCCCTTGTTGCCAAAGCATGCCCCGAATGACGGGATCATACCCCTGGGCGATCAAAGAGGCGATCCCTGAGTTGACGGTCTCGACGAACGTCGCGTACTGCGGACCGAAATGACTCGTGTCGCCGGGATGGGCGCCCGGATTCCAATCCGCGCCTATATCGGTGCCGCCCACGGCGTGCTTGATCAGCGCAACGCGGCGGTCGGGGTAAAGCTCCGCGATCCGGTTGCCGAAGCCGATTTCGGGACCGAAATAGCCCGATGCGCTCGAGGCCGGGCGGAGGGTCGTCCACTGGTTCGCCGGCTGGCCGCTACTCATACTGGAAGAATGGTAGAGCATCACGTTCTCGTTATATAAGACCGACGCATCCGGCACTTCGGACACGTCGCCCCGGCCCGCCATATTGGATTGGCCGCCGAGTAAAAAGACATCGACCCGGACTCCCGCGGCGTGTACAAGCGAGACCGGTACTATCATAGTTAGCGTGAGTTGCATAATCAGTTTTTTCATCGTTTTACACTCCGATATCTCACATTATGAAATCGCTCACCTTTTTCAATTCAGACGGAACTTGCTCCTTCAAATGCGGCCTCAACTTTACAAATTTCATTATACTCGTTGTCCAAACGCAGAGCAAGATCAATGGTGCGAAATATCGCCTTACGTTCGTCACTTCGCGCCCTATCGAGACATCCAGCCGCTATCGACCAAACGCGGTGAACAGCAAAAGCACGCCGGCAAAGATGATGATCGATTGAGAAAAAAGCAATCCGGTTGTTTCTAATGAAAATCATCGCGCCGATGATGATCCGCACGGCGATAGTGATCGGGATTTCCGCCGCGGCCAGAATCCGTGGTTGGTCTTGTTACCCAGGGCATTCCAGATCTCGATCGCAAATATCTTGCCTTGTTTGTGCTCAACGGAACGTGCTTCATTCTTCGAAGGTTTGTTTAAAAGTGCGGCTCCGTTAGGGAGTTATAGGACCTAAACGGGCCAAGGTGCATATCAGGGAAAGGGTCCACGCGTGTAAAAATGCCACTTTTTACGTCAAATGGGAATTGTCAGTTGACAAACACTGTTAAATATTGTAAAGTAAGTTCATCCTCAACACGGAGGTTCGGGATATCAGATTTTCGCTTTTTGTGCTCTATAGCACTTGCGGATGGATATGTCATAAAACACATATCAAGATAAAACATGATATCCCGGCGAGAAATGGATGGAGCGGTATTAAAGATAACTGATTCCGTTGAACGTCTTATCCGTTAATACGGTTGGATAAAATTATCTCATTTTATTCCTATAGGAGTTACGAAAATGCTTGAGAAATTGATCGAGATACTAACCCCCGAAGTGATCGCCGTCACACTTGTAGTTTTAGCTGTGTTGACTATAGTCACTTTTCTGATGCTGCTTATTAAAACCGTCTCACTATCAAGAGTCAAGAAACGCTTATTGAACATAACAGATAAATTTCTCGCATTGGAGCAAACCCAGTCCATTTTCCGACAAGATACACAAAGGGTGAGCGAGACCATTGCGAATTTTATCCAAATACCCGATACGATGGAATTGATTGAACATCGTCTGGACGAACTCGGTCAGAAAATCGCCGAGAGCCAGAATCTACTCGCGAGTCTTGAATCAGCACTTCAGGGACATGAAACAGCGCTTCAGGGTCATGAAACAGCACTTCAGGGACATAAATCAACACTTCAGAGAATCGAATCTATACTCAAGGAACATGAGTCCGTACTCAGGGGATACGAGTCAAAACAAAAGGATTTTGAGTCCAAGCAAAAAGAACATGAAACTCTCCTTGGCAAAGCGGGCAAAATGATGGGGAAAGAAGCGGCGGGTTTCACTCAGGTGGTTCAACGAATACGTATTCTTGAAGACGAATTTCTCAGCCTGAAAGTATTCCAACGGACCTTCGAGATAACGCGGAATCAAATCTTAAACGTTCTTGTGGGGATGCCGATCAACTTGCCTCCTCATAGTATGTTACCCACCGATTTTAAAAATTTCAACGAGGAAATCCCAGCTTCATCGGATTCCAAAATATCCAATCAAGACGACGTATATAATCCACGAAAGAATCGTTTCTAAAGAGGTAAAAAATTAGGTTCATCCGGTTAATGCGTAGGGTGTTCTACGCAGGTTGAAGATTCTGGGTATGAGATATTCGTCATCCCGGTAACCATAGGCGTTGCGTTGCAAGGTTCCGATCTTCCCGTTGATGACGTCCAACTTTCCGGTGCTAATGCGGTGTTTATACCCGTTCAATAAATTAGAATAGTAGAGAATAATAGGGATTGGTGAAAAGGGGGAACGTCCCTCTTAAACAAAATATAGAAACACGCGACGAGCTACCTCAAAGCGCGCGAATCCCGTAAGACTGAGAGCGGTAAAACGGGAGAATCATTGGTGCGAACCATCGCACCCTACATGCCTTCCTCCGTTAGAACAACATCAGCCGTCAGGCGGATATTATCGAACTCCCGCCCGTCCGTGGACGCCGGGTAATTGTCATACTGCTGGAACGTGATCCGAACGTCCGACAGGTCCGTG
>JAFGTG010000472.1 GCA_016934255.1 Sedimentisphaerales bacterium | reverse complement strand
CGTGCCCTCGGTAAGGTTCAGATGATCCAAGGTTTTGGTTATTTCGCCAACGCACCAGTCAAGCTGAAGGATCACGTCGCCGCGAGGGCCGAGGCCGCTCTTGCCGGCGAACCGGGGATGAGGCACGCGAGGCACATGAATATCGTGCGTTGCAAAGTACAGGAAGAAACGCTGGTCTTTATGCTTTTCGATAAAGTCCTTTGCTTTTTCGGTGATTGCATCTGCCATATCCTCATCGACCCAACGGGCCGACTTGCCCCCGCTCATATAGCCGATCCGGCTGATGCCGTTGACGATCGTTTGGTTGTGTCCGTGGCTGGGGTGTATTTTGAGAAGTTCGGGATGGTCCTTGCCCGTCGGCTCGTCGCCGATGGGTTTGCCGAAACTGACCTGGATGGGATCGTACGGGTCCAATCCAACGACCCGGCGATTTTCGACATAGACGCACGGCACGCGATCGCCCGTGGCGGGGATCAGGAAACAGTAATCGAAGCCGATATCGAGCGGGCCGGGCTTGATGTCGCTATTCCAGTTCAATTCTTCGTTTTGTGCACCGAGTCCAAGATGCCATTTCCCGACAACACCCGTCGCATAACCGGCCTTTTGTAATACGGACGGCAACGTGGTCCGTCCGGGCTGAATAATCATGCGGGCGTCGCCCCGCGCGATGCCCGTTCCCTTCCGTCGCCAGGCGTATTCGCCGGTCAACATGGCGTACCGCGAGGGTGTACAGGTCGCTGAGGGCGAATGGGCGTTCGTGAAGCGCAAGCCCTGAGCAGCGAGCCGGTCGATGTTCGGCGTGTGGACCTTTGTCGCACCATAACAACTCACATCGCCATAACCGAGATCATCAATATAAATCAAAATGATATTGGGATATTTCCTTTCAGCGGCTCTGAGCTTGACGGGAACCATCGTCGCAACTGCGGCCAGACCGAGAGATTTCATAAACGAACGGCGGGATAAATACGAAGAACTCATGATTACTCCTATTGCTATAAACCTTCTTATCCGAATAACCTATTCGATCTCAACAATACTGAAAATTTCCCCCAAGGTCAACTGTCCTTTCATGCAAGAGAATGCTTCAACAACATGTTAAAACTTTTGCAAGTTAGAGTATTTTTCCTTGACTCACAAATACTCTCACGCTATGATAAGATGGTAGTTGACTGTTTGAGGAGGAGATAGGTGATTACTCAGAAATATCCCTCTTCATGTAACATTATTCAGTTCCTTGTTAAAAAGGAGGTTCTGTGATGAAATGTTTAAAAATAGCAACCTTGATCCTCGCGATCGCATGTCTCTCCTCAGTTGCTTCAGCAAGTATTTTCTTTGAGGATTTCGAGTCCTACGCCGCCGGGAGCGCCATGCACGGCCAGGGGGGATGGAAAGGCTGGAATAACACAGCAAGCGCGGGGGCGCCGGTCTCGAATGCCTATGCTTACAGTGGTTCCAATTCCGTCGAAATCGTATCCTCCGCGGACCTGGTGCACGAGTTCGACGTGACCGGCGGATTGTGGATACTGACGGCCATGCAATATATTCCGTCGGGCACCTCCGGGACGACCTGGTTCATCCTGCTCAATACGTACAGCGACAACGGCAGCCAGGACTGGTCTGTCCAAACACAGTTCGTCCTGAACGAGGGGACGATCACGTCTTCCTATGATAGCGGTACGCTGGCCACGATTATTTACGACCAGTGGGTTGAAATCAAATGCGTCATTGACCTGGACAACAATACCGTCGATGAGTACTACAATGGTGAACTCATTACAACCCACCAATGGGACGGCGATTTGCATGATACGCTTCAGGTTATTGACCTATACGGCAACGGTGCCTCATCGGTCTATTACGACGACATTAAGATCGAAGCGCCTGCTTACGCCTATAATCCCCAGCCGGCGGACGGTACAATCCTCGAAGCGACCTGGGTCACTTTAAAGTGGACCGCGGGCGCCGAAGCGGTCTCTCACGATGTATATATGGGAGAGGATTACGACGCCGTGAGTGAAGGCACCGGCGATACCTTCCGAGGCAACCAGACGGCAAACTACTACGTCGCCGGTTTTCCCGGTTTCGCCTATCCGAACGGTCTTGTTCCGGGAACGACCTACTACTGGCGAATCGATGAAATTAACGACGATCACCCGGACAGCCCGTGGAGAGGCGATGTCTGGAGCTTTACCGTTCCTACCCTCAAGGCCCACAATCCCGAACCCGCCGACGGGGTTGAGAATGTCATTCCGGATGATGTGACGTTGAGTTGGGACACGGGATTCGGCGCGATGGTCCACTACGTCTATTTCGGCGATAATTATGACGAAGTCAACGATGCCGTTTCGGGCGGCGTGATGCAGCCGGGCACGACCTACTCCGTCGGCCAACTCGAAATGGACAAGCAGTATTATTGGCGAATTGATGAGTTCAATGGCATGAATACGTACAAAGGCGATGTTTGGAGCTTCAAAACAAAGCCTGTTATTGCCATCAGCAATCCCAATCTTAAAGGTTGGTACACTTTCGAGGAAGGCGCCGGCACAACCGTCATTGACTGGTCCGGCCACGATCGTGACGCCACGTTCCGCAGCAAACCCCAATGGGTGGAGAACGGATACGACGGCGGCGGAATGTGGTTCGACGGCAATGATGATGCGGTCGTATCGAGCTTTACCGCGGAAAGCTGGTCAGCCTACACCGTGGCGTTATGGGCCAAAGCGGGCAGCACGGGACAGGATCAATATAGTTGCGTCTTCAGCAGCCATTCGCCCAACACCGCCGGTTTCCAACTGGGCGTCGATGGCGCAAGTCCCGGTATTTACCGGTATAACGGCGTTAACGGCGGTACCGTCACGTTTGGCACGGTAACGACGAACTGGATTCATATCGGGGTCACCTGCAACGGCACCCGAACTCTCCTTTACCTGAACGGGACGGTCGTAGCGACCATCAACGCCTCCGACGCAGAATTTAACAAGTTTGGCGTTGGCCTCAACAGAAATGAAGACAATTTCTTCGAAGGCATCATCGACAATGTTCGCATCTACGACATCGAGTTGACACAGGAAGAGCTCCGAGACGCGATGCGGGGCGATCCGTTGTTGGCCTGGGGAGCAAACCCCAAAAACAACACAACACCGGACATCGAGAACGTTTTGCCCCTGAGTTGGTCGGCGGGCGACGAGGCCTCGCAGCACGATGTGTACTTCGGAATGGATAAAGACGCGGTTAAACTTGCCGATACGTCCGACACATCGGGGATTTACCGAGG
>JAFGTG010000471.1 GCA_016934255.1 Sedimentisphaerales bacterium | reverse complement strand
CGCGCCTTTTTAAATGTCAACGTCCTGAACGGCTCACGCTATGAAGTCTGCGCCGATGTCGATGACGCCGTCAACGCCGCCGCGAAAAAAAGCTTTGCGGCGATCGCCGTCGTGCTCTCCGGAATCAACACCAAATTGAATGAGAAACTGAAACACCTGAGAGATCGCTCCGGCGCCAAAATCATCCTTATGGCGCAAATGTATGAAGAACCGACAGCGATACGAATCATCAATTCGGCGGGTAACGGCGCAAAGCTGGCGGAAGATTACCTGATCTGTCCCGTCGAGCCGGACACGTTCTACGAATCCGTCACGCGTCCCGGCAGGCTTCCAATGCAACGTCGGCCTGAGCCGGAATCGTACAAGCCAACCGAAATCCAACGCCCCGCCCCGCTCGAGACGACCCTCGAAACGAAAATAAGACAGTTGGAGCGATTGGCCATGGAGGACGACCTGACGGGATTGAAGAACAGGCGATACATCCGTGAATTCGCGCGACAGATCATCGAACGGGCCGGCCGGGAAGGCGGGCAGGTGACACTGCTCGTCTTCGACATCGACGATTTCAAGCGTTACAACGATCTTTACGGCCATGCGACCGGCGACGAGATTTTAAAACAGGCGGCGGTCCTCGTCCGACACTGCTGCCGGAGCCACGACGTCGTCGGCCGGATCGGCGGCGACGAGTTCGCCGTCGTCTTCTGGGACGAACCGCGACCGACACCCGCGGACACGCCGGACGGCACGTCCGAGAGACGCTCGGCATCCGCCGATCATCCCACGGAAGTCCTCGCCATCGCCCAACGATTCATCAAAGAAATTGAAAAAGCCGAACTTTCCTCTCTCGACGGCCTCGGCCCCGAGGGCAAGGGCGTCCTAACCATCAGTGGCGGCCTGGCGACCTTTCCCCGCGACGGCCAAACCACCCAGCAACTCTTCCAGCAGGCCGACAAAGCCTTGCTGGAAGCCAAACGCAGCGGCAAAAACAGAATCTACCTCGTCGGCAAACCCCAAAACAACATCGCGAATGATAGGCAATTTTAAAAAAACAAATCTTCCAAAAAAATCTTACTGATTCCTCGTTTTTTGAAGAAAATTCAACTTCGAAAATAAAGCGAATCATCAAGACTTAGCCAAAACAATCCTTGTTTTTTATTGCAAAAACTTTGAAAATCATTAAAATTAACTGTTAGTATCGTTTCAGGATCATAAAAAAACCTATCCTCCGGGCTGTAAAGAGAATAGGATTTAGCTTTAAGCGTTCGATCTTATCTGTCGATATTAGAACAAATAAGGTTTTTTTCAGTTATTACAAGATAGAAAAGAGTGTGTCGGACAATAATCTCGAACCTCGTAGGAACATGTCAATGAGCAATGGTATTGTCAGGAGAACAGTTATGTGTCGACTTGAAGACGGACTTAGGTCGGGAAGATTCCCAGCCATCCTATACAGTGACGGAACAAGCACCAGCAAAAATATGCAGTCTTGGTTAGATACGGCTGGTGCCAAATATGCTGTTTCCAGCAGTAAGTTCGAGTCCATGGGTGGGCCTGTCTTAGTCGTCGATGGCACTTTTTTAGGTCCTGATGACGTTAAAGACGTGTTGGGCATTAAATAAGATTATGTTTCATCCAAACGAGAGAATACATGATGGAACATGATCAAATAAATGTAATTCTCTTTGGACCATCTGGTATAAATAAACGTGCGGCAGCGAGTAATCTGGAAGCAATTTGTAAAAGTCATCTACCATCATGTCGCGTTCAACGCTTGGATATAACAGATTTCTTAGAAACCAGTATACATGTGTTTCTGAAACGACCAGTTCGCATTCAGCAGGAAATAACAAGAGAAGCAATTCGAGATAGAATTCATCCAAAGCTAAGTGAGGCTGACCTTAACATAATAAGTCTTCATGCAACGCTTTTATGTACGTCCATACCTGTCTTTCCTTGTCTGTCCGAGTCGGTTGAGCTCCTTTCACCAGATATAACGTTCACGCTCTTGGATGATGTTTACGCTTGTAAAGCCAGGTTGGAAAAAAATGGTTATCCATTTCGATTCAGTCAACTTCTTGCTTGGCGACAAATTGAATGTGGCATGGCGGACCATTTTGCACAAGTCTTGAAAATAGAAAATGTATACCTTGCAGCGAAGCACCCCCGAATCACTTGGTATCGACTCGCTTTTGAACCACAAAAACCACGTGTGTATTCCGCATCTCAGATCACAGAACCGAGAAAGTCACCAGAGCTTATCGCTGAGATTGAAAAACATAGGCGTAAACTTCATACGAGTTACGTTGTTTTCGATCCTCTAACATTAGACGATCGTCTATTGATCAACAACATTCCCAGAGAAATCGAGGGTGACACCACATTTCAAATTGCAGAAAACGAAAGGTGGCCCTGTAACTTCAGTGACCTAGGTAATGATTTCCTTAGTCTTGTTTCCGAGGATACATCTGTATTTCCTATCACGATTGATCATCGAGAAGCGCTAGCATTGAAGAGACCTGTAGAAGGAAGTAGTCGTCGGAACGTCATCGATGCACAGATAAGGTATAGGGACTTTCGATACATTGATCAATCCGATGTCGTCTCAGCATACAGGCCATATCTCAATGGACATGAGAGTTCAGGAGTCGCGGCAGAAAAAACGTATTCGGCTGGAAGCGGTGAGCGAGCAGTTGTTGAATTTTCCCCAAAAGCCGATTTGGAGACACTGGGTTCCAAACCATTCAGCACCCCTCTGCCGGGTCCGATTTGCTACTCGCCCGATGAGTTCTATAAGCAATTAGAGGAAGTTGCGGCCAAAGAAGCCTTAAGGAGATATAAAAGAAACAAGCAGAAATATTTGAAGTTTGAGAATTTTCGTAACAAATTTCAAACAAACGACCCCAAATCGCTATAAGAGAATCGTGTTAGAATATGAGATATCATCATCAAAATAATATCATCTTCCATGATAAGCCTTAGGAATTAGACAAGTATTAAACACTTCCTATCGATCTCATTTTCAATCTAATCTCTACAATTCCAAACAACGTATCACGTTCATCAGTCGAACCTTCAATACACAACAATACCGAACATTCTATTATTACTTCATTTGGCACTGTATCATAGGACTTTAGACATAGTAAACCAGGAAAGTAATAATTAAAGGAGCGCCGAGTTTAGTGTCAAAAATACAAACCAATTTCAAATGGTGACCAACCTTATGAACCACAAGAAAGACAAATTATTGACTCCATAGCCAGAGGAAGTTAAAATTTTAAGTGAAACTGAAGCGCCACGTAGTGATTCGATTAACGAGAAAGGGTTTCGAACATGTCTATCAATCATTTTAAGAAAGTATCCCTTGCAGCGGGCATAGCTGGAACATCGGCTAACGCTAACCAAAATGATGCGGTGAACAAGCTGCTGGCCGGGATTAAAGATGCCGATGAAAAGGTCAGAACGGAAGCCTGGCTCAGCGCCGGCGAAGTCGGCGCTCCAGCGGTGATTCCTCTGGCGGAAACAATGACGGATGACGATTTGGAAATCGCCCGGGCGGCCAAACGGGCGCTGTGGAAGATCGTTCGGCACGCCGGACGGCCCGGTGCGGCCAAAGAGAAAACAGCGGTCGTCGCCCAACTGGTCGTTCTGTTAGGTAATAACCACCCGACGTCGGTTAGGCGGGAAGTGATCTGGATGCTTTCGGAAATCGGCGGACGCAACGCCATCACACCTATCGCGAGGTTGACAACAAATCCGGAGCTGCGCGAGGACGCCCGCATGGCGCTCGAGCGCATCCCCACTAAACGAGCGCTCCAGGCTTTGAAATTTCGCTTCAAAAATGCGCCAGAAGATTTTAAGCCGAATATGGCGCAGTCGCTGCGAAAACGCGGCGTGGAAGTGGATGGTTATCCATGTCAGAAACTCGTGCCACAGAAAGAGACAAATCTTAAATCGCTGTAAACAAAAAGCAGAAAGGTGATAAACGATGACAACGTCACATCAACTTAATCGACGTGAATTTTTAAAGGCCGCGAGTGTCGCGGCGGCGAGCTTACCCTATCTCATCCCGTGCGGCGTTCTGGCGGCCCGGGGTAGAGCCGGAGCCAATGAAAAAATCACCACCGCCCATATCGGCGTCGGAGGCATGGGCGGGTATCATCTGCGCGACATGGTACAACGCCGCGATAAGGGCGAGGTGAATATCGCCGCGGTGTGCGATATCGACCAGGAGCGCCTGGCCAACGCGCTGAAGACGGCCGGGGCGGGCGTACAGCCTTATCACGACTACCGCTCTATCCTCCAGCGGAAAGACATCGACGCGGTCGTGATCGCCACGCCGGACCATTGGCACGGCGTGCAGACGGTCCACGCCGCCGAATGCGGCAAGCACGTTTACGTCGAAAAGCCGGCCTGTTGCACCATCGAGGAGGGTAAGGCGATGGTGGCCGCGGCGAAGAAGAATAAGGTCTCCGTCCAGGTCGGTTCGCAGGGCCGTTCGCAGCCGGAAGCGTATCTGGCGCACCGGTATCTGGTCAACGGTAATATCGGCACGATTCGCCGGGTCGATTGCTTCCATTACCCCAGTCCCGAAGATAACAATCCCGTCCCAGATAGCGATCCGCCGGCCGAGCTGGATTGGGACATGTGGCTGGGTCCGCTGCGCTGGCGGCCGTACAACCAGAGATACTGTCACGGCGTGTTCCGCTGGCTGTTAGAGTCCGGCGGCGGGCAGATTCGCGATCGCGGCGCCCACGTGATGAGTTGCGCGAAGTGGTGGATGGGCGCTGACGACACAGGCCCGGTCACCGTCGAAGCCACGGGCACTCCGCCCACGAAAGGATTGTGGGACAGCGCCGTGCTAATGGACGTGACCTATACCTTCGAGAATCCCGACTGGGTCCTGACCTGGCGACAGATGCCCAGCAACCAGCTCCCCCCGGCCGAAGAACGGACCGGCGACGAACCGGGCGGCAAGATCACCCGGCCCGGCTACGGCGCCATTTATCGCGGCGACAAGGGCGAGTTCATCCACTGGGGCGGCGACGGCGGCACGTGGGTCGAGAAAAAAGCCCGCCAATGGCAGCCGCCGGCCAATGCGAAGGACGTGTATAAAAGCCCAGGTCATAAGGAAGACTGGTTCAACGGCATCAAGACCGGCGCCAAGACGATTATGAACATCGAAGCCGCGGTCGGCGTGGCCAATTTGTGCATTCTCGGCAATCTGTCTTATATTCTCGGTCGTAAGCTCCAATGGGACCAGGCCAAACAGACCATCGTCGGCGATCCGCAAGCCCAGCGCATGATGTCCCGGCCCCAGCGCCACCCGTATCACCTGTAACCCTCTATCAAACACACGCGGCTGGCTTGTGATGTGCGAATGGGTTCCGACCGGAACAATATAAACAAAATAACGCTTTTTTCATTTTTGACTTGACTTTCTACGCCAATTTTGGTATAAGAGACTTTATAAGTCTTGAGGAGTGGTGTGAGAATCCTTGTGTGGCCTGCCGGTTTGCTCAACCACAATAAAAAATAACATAGATTTTGCGCTCGCGTCGGTGAGCCAGCGCAAAGATAGAGAAGGTTGATGACCACGCTCGTTAAGCCAGCGTCCAGGCCAAGATTATGCTTTTTGGGGAGAAGGAAAAGATGAAAAGGACGCCTTTGACCGCTATCGTCGTACTTGCGGTCTTACTGTTTATAACAGGATACACAGAAGCCGGATGGACAACCCTCGACGCCCCCGGCTCGATGGGATTGACCACCGCCAGCGGTATCGACGACGGCACTATTGTAGGAACGTATTTGGATACTTACGGACTTCATCCTTTCATTTATGATGGATCGACCTGGACGACGTCCTCCGCCCTCGAACTGTCCTGGTACTCAGATATCGACGGCACGAACATTGTCGGCTCGTCCATCGACAGTCTCGGACTCCACACGTTCACCTTCGACGGAGTGACCCAGACGTCCCTTATCCTCCCAGGGATCGCCTGGATATCAGGCATTGACGGCGACTCCGTTGCGGGAACGTATATGGACGGCACCGGCATCCACGGTTTCGTTTACAATCCGACGGGCGTCCCGCCCCTTACGCTTCTCGATGCGCCCGGGGCGTCGCTCACCGGCGCGCGCGGCATTGATGGCGACAACGTCGTCGGCTTTTATACGGACGTGTCGGGACTCCACGGCTACGTCACAAACGGAACAAGCTGGACGACACTCGATGCACCCGGAGCGTTGCTCACCAGCGCTAACGGCATCGACGACGACCTGATCGTCGGCACGTCCCTGGACACAACCGGCGCTCATGGCTTCATTACCGACGGAACGAGCTGGACGACACTCGACGCCCCCGGGGCCCTGCTGACAGGAGCACTGGGTATCGACGGCGACAACATCGTCGGTTGGTATCTGGACTCAACGGGCATCCACGGTTATACCTATCACATCGACGTCGCGGTGCCCGCTCCCGGCGCTCTTTTCCTGAGCAGTCTCGGCGTAGGCCTGATCGGCTGGCTCCGCCGACGCAAGGCATTATAGAAATCCTCATCTTAGCCGGAAGCGACACGTCATCCTACGGCTTCGTTTTGCGCGGACCCATCCAACCGGCTTCCTGTGCCCTACGGTCGAGCACCGGCGCATCGGTCACTTTAATCGGTAGGCTGGTCACATAGCCGGGGAATCCCATGGCCATATCGGCAACCTCGATCATGTAAGCATCGACCTTTCGTCCCGGCACCGAGGTCTCGTAGTAATCGCCCCGTTTTTGCATGATCCACTCGAACCACATCAGGTCGCGCCATTGAGGATTGTGGGCATAGACAAACCACGTGCGAACGATCTGTATCTTGGCTTCGCTCTCGACCTTGACGCGATAGATGTTGCGCCCGTCACGGTACTCGTGACTCGTCTCGGTGATTTTGCTGATGGGGCGCCCGTCGAAGGTATGGGCGACCCACATCATCGTGTCGATAAACTGGATCTCATGGAAGTTGTAGTGCCGGTAGTTCGGGATCATCTCGATGGTCATAGGCTCTTTGAGCCGTTCCTGGAGGATGTTGACGTTGAACATATTGTAGCCGCCTTCGTTCGTAGCGCCGAGGTAGAAGACGGGCACGTTCACCTGCTCCTGGAAGAAGGCGTGATGGAACGAAAGGTGCCATTGGATCTGGTCCGTGCTGTAAACGCTCTCGTTGCCCAAAATAATGGGCGAGGCGACGCGAGAGTCCATCGCCGCGGCGACGGTGGCGCTGCGCCCGCGCTTGGAATGGCCCGCAAGCACGGCGCTGACGCGGTCCAACCCGAGCACTTTTTCCATCACGTCCATCGCCCGGATGTGGACGAGGGCCAATTGGCAATTCATATTATAATAGTTATGGCCTGTCTTATGTCGCATTCTTGTCAGCACGGCGATATCCCCTTCGATGTCGCGTCCGTCGGGATAGACGCCCGGATTGTTCAGGACCATCGTCGGATAGCCGGTCCGCGTGGCGATCGGCTCGCCGTACTTCTCGACATGCGCCGGATACATGGCCCAGCCGGGCGAACTGATGATGACCACTTTACCCTTGCGTTCAGGTGTCTGATTGATCGAGTTATCGGCAGGCGTGAAGATGACGCACGGATGGCCCCACTTTTTCTTCTCCAGTTCGATACTATAGAAGAAGGCCGTGATCTTACGGAGTTTTTTGGACGGATCGGTATCGCTCGTAACGACTTCGTCGGAGATGATTTTCAGGCCCATCGGGACCATGTCTCGCCTGACCAGCGGATAGAGTTCGCGGGGCTTGGGCACGTTGCGCGACGCCTTCTCAAAATTGAAGACTTTGTCAACGGTTGATTCCTCAGCCGGAGCCGACCCGGCCGTCACTACCGACAGATTCACGCAAACCACTAAAGCGACGTGCTTCAAATACTTCATATTTAATCTCCCAGTCTCCTCTACATTGCCCGGCCGTCGAGATACGGGGACAAACGAGGTTCCGACAGCCACGCTTGTAATTCCTTCGTCAGTTGTTCGGTGATATCGGGTTTTTCCGAAAGCAGACTGTGCTGTTCTCGATGATCGGATTCGATATCGAACAACTCGACCGGTTTTCCGTTATACGCCAAGAGCTTCCATTTCCCGCGCCGGGCGATCTCCGTGGCATACGGCTTCGGTTTCGGATAATGGCGTTGTAGATGACGGTACAAATCCACCTGCCAGAACACCGTCCCCCGATCCGGCAATGGAGCGCCGTCGAGCATGTGCGGCAGCAAATCGATACCATCGAGCCTGGTATGTTCGGGTAAACGAATGTTCGCAGCGGCGCAGAACGTCGGAAGGATATCATTCGTGTGCGCCAGTTGATCCGACGCGGTCCCCGCGGCTATCCGGCCGGGCCAATGAGCGATCATCGGAACGCGTATCCCACCCTCGTGCAGGTCCGTCTTGCCCCCTTTAAAATCCCCGATATCGGCTTCGTACGCCCCGCCGTTGTCCGAAACAAACAGGATAAACGTGTTCTCACGAATGCCGAGTGCCTCCAGCTTAGCGACAATTTTACCGATCTGATAATCCATGCGAGCGACCATCGAACGGAAACAGTGCTGATCGTGAGAAATGCCGGGCTGATCCGTCTGCGACCAATGCGGCTCGGGAGCCGGCTCGTACGGCATGTGAGGCGTCAGCCACCAGACGTTCAAAAAAAAGGGACGTCCCTCCCGGTGATATTTTTCAATCGAGCAGATCGCATCGGTTCCGATGATGTCGGTTAAGTACTCGTTGTAATACGTATCGTCGGGCAAGACACGCTCTTCGTCGCGAATGAGACACGTGCCCCCTTTGCGATAGAGCGTGCGTTCTTTGCCCATCTTCCCGCGGAGGGGCTGCTCCTCATTCTGGCAGAGATAATGCTCGAAACCGTGCTCGTGAGGTCCCGGAACGGACGCCGGGCGATTGTGGAGGTGTTTTAGATGAAGCCCGCCGAGATGCCACTTACCCATGTGGGCGGTCGCGTAGCCGGACTGCGCCAAGAGTTTGGGCAACGTCACTGCGGACCGGGGTAAATGCGCTTCGTCGTCGCTAAAATGTCGTCGAATACCGAATCGCAGCGGATATCTACCGGTCAGGACGGAGGCGCGCGTCGGAGTGCACACGGCCGAAGCGGAGTAGAATTGAGTGAACTTTTTACCACCCCGAGCCAGTGCGTCGATGTTCGGGGTTTTGACGGCTTTGCCGCCGAAACAGCCGGGATCGGCATAGCCCATGTCGTCCGCCAATAAGAGAATAAGATTGGGCCTGGTATCGCCCGGGCGGGCCGCCGATAAAGAACGATAGGCCGGCATTGTCACCGCGGCTATCGTGCCCATTGCATACTGAAGAAATTTGCGTCGATTCATAACTTAGATCTCTATGAAGCACTAAAGGAACGGGTACGGTTGGATCCAGAAAACTTACTTTAGGTCCATCCGTTTGACGTGAATCAAGCGATGCCCAAGCATGTCCACGGCTGCTTGACATTGCTCTAAGACAATATACCCAAACAGCGGTTCGTAGGCTCCCTCGTCCGGCTTCATATCAACAAAACAAACTTCGTTATAAATCGGGCGAAATCCCTCAATTTGAATTCGCACGGGTCCGCAAATGGAACCTCTGGCCGTCTCCTGAGTAGCCGTCTGAAGCTCAAGTGTTTCGATCTCCTCAAGATCCCCGAGACGGTCCCGCCAGGCAGAGGGCAGGATCATATAGGAAGCGCCCATATCCACCAGGGCGTCACACCGCAGACTCTTCGCGGGGTTGTTCAGGTTCTCGATTTTTACTGAGCTTATTATTCTTCCCATGCCTTTTGTAATTCCTGAAGCTCATTATCGCTTAGATGATTCTTATGTTACCTGCTACTCGATTAACATTACCTTTGTATATTATATCTATTCCTCCAACGTCTCAAGATTTGATTCCTGAGAAAACGTAGATCAACTTCACACTGAGTGTTTTTTGTCATCCCTGCGAAGGCAGGGATCCAGGAACGTAACGTATGAAATGGATTCCCGCTTTCGCGGGAATGACAAATCGCTTTACGTTGTTACCATTGAATGAATTACTTCATTCTTCGACTCCAAAACGGTCAGTTTGAGTTAATTATTTCGCCGCGCGGCTTTTGTCCTCGTTGTAAAAATCTTCTTCGCGAGGGTGTTCGTCCTTCGGCGCTCGATCGATCAGCCGGGTCTCTCCAAGATCAGTCTTGCGTATCTCGAACGCGTCGAAGAGTTTGCCATCGGCGGTATAGGCCTCGTAGGAGAGGGAATCGCCGTTGACCGCCAGGACCTGGAACAATTGGAGGTAGCCGGCCATGCGCACCATGAAAGGACGGTTCCTTCGATTGAGCTTGTACATCTTCGGTCCGCTTACGGATGAGACGTAAACGACGCCGGGCTCGTCGGGCTTGACGATTTGGCCGGTGTGAATCTTGGACGTCCGGCCGTAGGTGTGATCGTGGCCCTGGAGCACTAAATCCACGCCGTATCGCTCGAAAAGCGGGACGATAAACTCGCGACGTTCAGCGGAATCGCGTTTACTGCCGGTCGAGTAGAAAGGCTGATGGGTTACAAAGATGGTCCACGCACAAGGATTGTCGGCCAATGTTTTTTCAAGCCACTCCAATTGCGCTTCATTGTCGAAGGCGTTTCCATCGAAGGAAATCAGCCGAACTCCCTGATAATCCACAAAATAGGAAAGTTCCTCCCGTCCCGACGGGCCGTTGAGCGGTAAAACGAATTGCGGCCGCCAAATCTCGTCGGCTCCGTTACTGCGCAAATCGTGATTGCCGGGCGTCAGAATGCTGGGGATGACGCGAAAGATCCATCCTGCTGCATCATACCATTCATACCACAATCGGTCGTCGAAGGGATCGTTCACCAGATCGCCGGCATTGACGATGAAACGGGCGTCGGGCGCTTTGAGCAAAGCGTCGCGAACGACGCGCGACCATTGGGATTTGATATCGTTCTGTTGGTCGCCCATGTAAATAAAGCGAAAAGGGACGGGTTTGTCATCGGCCGTGCGGAAATGATTCCACTCGCTCCAGATTTTTCCATCACCCACGCGGTAGGCATAACGGGTGGAAGGCCTGAGGTTTTCGAAAACAACCCCGGCGTGAAACATCGTCTGCCCATCGCCGTAAACAACGGATTCAACCATCGCCTTTACCACAGTGGCTTCGTCCTCTGTAATTGGGCCGCCCGGCGACGCTACGATCTGCGCTTGCAGCGTATTGGAGGTGGGCCGCGTGCGCCAACTGACGGCCTGGCTCGTCGCCGGCTCCGCCGTCACGGCCAGAAAAATACGTTCGGGCGCCATATCATCCGCCGCCGAGAAGACCTCGCTCAGCTTTTTAGACTGATCGGCAGCTTGGGATGTTACGAAGATTGAAGCAAAAACAACAAGAAGAGAAATAATCAATATACGCGACGACATGCGTTTTCTCTCAATCGAAACAAACGGTTTCATGGGCGAATCTCCTTTCGAATCTGTCATTCACCTTCATTATCTGTTAGCTTCATGATATACCAGTTATATCTAACATTTGCGCCTTTGTCATTTCGACCGAGCGCAGCGAGCGGAGAAATCTGGTTCAGAATGTAAAGTATGTTTCGATAGAAGCCAGATTTCTCGACTTCGCTTTGCTGCGCTCCGCCTTGGGCGTGCCATAGGCAGAAATGACGCAAACAAACGCAATCAATATGCATAATGGGTATTATTCATTAAAAGCACTATCTGTTCTATTAATATTGAGATAAATGAGGGAGAAAGTGACGTAAAGGTTCCCTGATAACCACTTCAGACGCCGTGATCCTATTGCCTGAAGAGGATAAAATGTCAACTTGCGGGTTTTCTGTTTTCCTGGCAGAACTTGCCCATTAATTCCATCGCCTTGCCTAAACGCTCGGCCGAGCCGTCCATTTTGGCGTAGGCGTCCACCAATTCGAGCAAGCCCGGGTCCGGCTCGACGGTTCCGTAGCGATGCGCCGTGTTGACAATGCCGGCGTCCAGGCCGTATTCGACGGCCTTGGCGACGTACGCCCGGCAGACGCCGATCCGCCGGCCCGGCAGATCGCGGACGGAATTGCTCACGCCCAGCGAGCAATGCACGCCTTTCATCTTCGGATCGTTCTTGATCTTTTTGATCGTCTCGAACGCCCGGTAGGTATAGCCCGGCACGTTCGGCTCCATCGGCATGTCGATCGCCAACGGAAACACCGTCGAATCGAAGAAAATCTCTTCGGGCTTGAAGCCGTGCTCGCCCACCGCTTTTTCGAAGATTTGTTTCGCCAGGGAATATAATTCGTCGATCGAATGCGAACCGCCCGGCCCAGTCGCCGCTTCCTCGCTGACCAGCAAGCCGATGAACGTAAAATCGTAATCCTTTTTCAGCGGCAACATGCGGTCCATCGTATGCACCTTAACCGAGTTCAACAAGGGGGGCTTGACCGGCTTGTCCGTGTCGTACCATTGCTTCAAACCCGCGATCAGGACGTCGTCGTTGCTGCTATCGACGCAAACCGGCACCCCCTCGCCCCATTTACGAACGAGCTTGACGTACTCGATCATCATATCGACCGCCACCTGGGGATCGTCCTCGCCGAAGGCGTCCAGGTTAATCGCGATGTAGTCCGCACCTTCGGCGGCCTGGGATTCGACCAACGCCTTAATGTAATTCAACGGTGCGCTGGATTGTGAATACGCCTCCGGACCGAGCGCCGCCAATTGTTTCATGACCTGGCCTGTCTTGGGGATGGATGCATGGATCGATTCGCCAATGCTGATTAAGAGATTCTTCATCGTATGGTCCCTGCCGAACAAATAATTCAAAATCGACGCCGAACATTCGAGATCGGGATTCCGGGGCGGGTTGACGGTTGTCCGAAGCTTTTCGAGGCCGTCTTTTTCAGCCGCCGCCGCTTCGTAAATCCGCTCGCCGATACACACGCGTTCGAGATCATTCCCGCACCGCCCGTCCACCGTCGCATCGCCGCACGGCGTGTTGCTCACTCCCTTCACGCAGCCGCCGATCGTGCACAGGCCGAAGTTCTCGGGCAAATAACAATCGCCGCATTCCTCGCACTCAAACAGGAGATATTTGACGTACTTTTCTGACGCGTTAAACAGTTTATAGAAAGCGCCCTCGCCCTTTTGGGTCCCCAGCAGCGCCATCGTCTTTTTAAATGCATGAAAGCCCGCGTGGTCGGAATTTAAAATCGCCCGGTGGAGGAAGTTAAAGCACCTTTGTTTGAACTTTTTTCGCATCGCCGGCAGCGGAACCTTCCGGCCGGCCTCGTCGTACAGGTAAAACGCCTCCTGGGCCGGCCAGCAGAGATTATCCTTGTATCGCTCCCAGTCGGCCCCGATCTCGGCGGCGCGTTCGAGAATGGTGACGAACATTTTGAAATCGTGCACCCCGCCGATATCCACGCCGGCCGCCCCCATCGCCTTATACATCGCCACCTGTTGCGCCGCGCGCTCGATATGATCGACGACCTTCTCGGAATAGACTTTTGCCAGCAACGCGTCGCCGACAAAACAGCCGGGCAGCTTCATATCGTGCATGAGCCTCGGAGCGGGCGTCATCGTACTCAGAACATAGACGTTGCCGATCACCGGTACGCCCAGGTGGCTTTTCTCCATGTACCTGAAGAGCTCGAGCGATTTTTTCCAGTCCCAGCCGACCTGCGTAATGAGAAATTCCGCACCGGAGGCGATTTTCTTTTCCATCTTGAAATACTGCTGGATCAGCGAGCCGACGGAATACTTGAACGGCGAGACCGCCGCACCGCAAAAAAACTGATGGACCCGGTCCAGGGCGTCGGGCTTGGCTTTAATGTACGACTCGTTATTCATACTCCTGACCCGGCGGAGCAATCCGATCGAATCCAGCTCGAAAACGCCCTTGGCGCCGACGGGCTTGTCCCCGGTCATCAGCAGAACGGTTTCCACGCCGGCGTGGCGATGCCCGAGGAGCAGGCTGGTGATACCGTACGCATTGTGGTCCTTGCACGTCACATGCGGCATCACGTCCAGACCGTCCAGCAGGCCCTTCGAGGTCATCTCGCTAATGACGTCGGCCGGTTGAATATTGGCCAGGCCGCCCGGATTCTGCGGCAACGTGACGCAGGCGAAATCGAAGCCCTTCGGCAGCACGGAACTCCCGGCCTCCTGATACGCTCGGAGAAACGCCTCGATGGGACCGTAACTGAAACCGGGCCCCCCCGTCAATTCCACGCATACGACAAAATCGGTTTTATCCGCCAATTTCCGCCTGAGTTTAACACGCTCCATGGCTATTTTTGCCTCGACTCAAAACAACCTAACAATTCCTCAACAAATTCGGTTCCAGAAACTAAAAAAAACCAAAATACCAAATATCTTGCCTCGCTTCTATTGTATTTATAGCCGGTATTTATAATTACTTACAAAACGATAACTTTTTTTTACCTTCCATTGTGGATAACTTGTTGAAAAAAAAGGCTAAATGTCACAAATCACTTTAAACGAAGGCACGAAGCCGAAATTCAAACGAATACCCTTTACCGTCTATTTCCCATTTTCCGTCGTCCCACCCCTGATATACTACCTAAACTACTTTTTAAAAAGGATTTATGTCATATTAGATATATACCAGCCACCTCCATTTTACCTCCTTACCCGATACATGAAAAGGTTACCTAAATTTCCTCATGCGTACAGATAACCCCGTGAAAGGCTGGGACTTCGGTGGATAATTCGTAGAAAAATACCCGCTCGGACCAAGTTTAAGCCTCGATATTCTATAGCTATCCCAACTCCAGGCACGAAATCCAATCTTATCTACCGGGCGGATGGTCCAGGATATGGCCGATATCGACGATGTACATCTGCCGGCCCAGATTCTCATGGGTTGCATCGATGCACACGATCCGTCCGTCCCGGCTGCACCGCGCGTGAATGTCCACGCGATACTTCTCTTCGTCCGCCGCATTGGATTTCAATCGGGCCGGAGGAACGAAGAGCTTCGTCGGCCGGTGAAATAGAAACAGATGTTGTACGCCTTTTAACGCATACGTATCGCCCAGAATCCAGTCGTCGTAAGGAGCGGGCATGAGCGTGGGATCGATGTTCGCCTTCACGATCGCCAAGGGCCGTAATATCCTCCCCGAACCGTCATCCTTGATATGTGCGAAATAACGCCCTTCGAACATGGTCGTGTCGTCTTGCCATGCGTGATGGCTGGGCTGGTTAAAGAAATATCGAACGTCCCGGCCGTCGGGCGAGATCGACCAGCCCGAACAATGGCACGACGGAAGGTCCAGGTTACGAAGGAATGCAATAAAACGCGTGCCCGAGGGATTCCACCCTTCACGGAAGATGTACAAATTCGTCCTTCCCCTGTATCCATCCGGGAACGCGATCTTGGCCATCCGCTCCAGGCTGACGAGAAACTCGACTTCGCCGGTGTCTATGTCCATTTTTTCGATGCCGGACTGCGCCGGGGCGATCTGATTTTCATACGGATCCGGAATGCCGACGTACTTCGTGCCTGCGTGTTTCATCCGTGGAAAACTGTGGGTAAGGGCCATCTTACCATCAGGGGACACGTCGTAAATCGGACGGGGCAGCGTCCGCCGCATTCCGGTTTTGAAATGATACGCCCGGCATACATAGCGGCTCTCGTCGTCGGAGCGGTCGTTCCACAGAATCTCCTCCTCCGAGTCGGGCCGCCATTGGAGCCGGCATCCCTGTTGCCAGTTCCAGGCAGTCGTCTCGCCGATCTTCGTCCATTTGTTCCCGTCCTTCAGATCGATATACCCGATATCCCCGCGGTCCGTGGGCGTGACGTCGCGTCCCCGGAAATAGACTTTCATGGCCAGCGCGTATCGACCGGATACGTCGAACTGCAATTCATCGAAGAACCAAAATCCCGTATAGACGGGCCGATCCTTCGTACCAGGATCGGACACCCGGACGACGGGCATATACCGGATATCCTTGCCCTTGATCACCTCGTCCCAGCTCGAGCACGTCGAGTACTCCCGACCGACTGCAGAAACAGCCAGACCCAATATAATAATGAACCATGTTCTCATGTGTCTCCGTCTTTCCCAAATATGATTAATCAAGCTTTCATTTGTCACTATCTTCCCCGCAGGACCGTAAAATGTCAAGAATTGCTTATCACTTTGTCGAGGATTCGATCATACCGTCTAACCGAACCTGCATCGGTTCAGGCGGGAATAATCATCGTTTTTTCAATCCTCTACTATGCATGGGACAAACTTGCATTATCCGCTACTCTTTCTCCGGGCATTTTGGACATATTTGAAAATTTCATAAAAAAAGGATAAGCCCGTAACAAATTGGTAACAGGCAACCTTTTTAATACTCCTGTTGGAAACATAACTCGGCAACAACTTTTTCGCCAGGAAGCATAACTATAGCAAAGCCGAAAACGATAATCATCCGATCAAAAACATTGATAATGAGGGAGTCGTGACATGGCAACGATCTTGTACGATACAAAATATGCATTCCGGCTGTTGCGTAAAAGCCCCTGTTTTACTCTCGTAGCGGTCCTGACACTCGGTCTCGGCATAGGCGCAACAACATCGCTGTTCGGCGTATTTAATGCGCTGGTGCTCAACCCATTTCCATACCCGGAATCCGATAAAATCGTTTACGTCTGGAGTGGGCAGAATTGGTCGTTGTCGGCGTTGGATTACTTCGATATTAAGGAACAAATGACCTCTTTTGCGGATATGGGTGTATATCAGGCCGAACGTCTGAATTTCGGTGGCGAAAAGCCCGAATCCCTCTACGCGGTCCGTTGCACACCCGGCGTCCTGCATGTTTTCGGTATGTCTCCGATGCTCGGACGGCTGCTCATCGAATCGGACGATCAACCCGGCGCTCAGCCTGTGGCTGTGATCAGTCATGCATTGTGGATACGATCCTTTGCCTCAGATCCCCAGGTCATCGGAAAAACCATGAAACTCAACGGACAAGAAACAACAATCGTTGGCGTCATGCCCGCCGACTTCGAATTCTCATCGCCATGGTACAGGGGGCAAGAATATGAACTCTGGACACCTTTTACATTCGATATTAAAGAACGAGGAAGAGGAAACAACTGGCTGCTGGGCGTTGCCCGTCTAAAATCAGGCGTAACTGTTAAAGCGGCAGATGCCGAAATCAAGACAATCGGAACACGACTGACCCAGGCTCACCCGGATACCAATACGAACAAGACCATGCTTGTTGTCTCCCTGCGGGACCAGATGACGAGCAACACTGCATCAAAAATGCGTCTGTTTTTAGGTGCAGTGACTCTGCTCCTGCTGGTTGCCTGTGCCAATGTCGCCAGTATGCTTCTGGCCCGGGGTACACAACGACAGGACGAATTCAGTGTACGGCTTGCGCTTGGCGCCTCACGATTCACCCTGGCTCGCCTTTTACTCACCGAAACCCTGCTTCTCGGTCTTTTCGGTAGTGTAGCCGGATTGATTTTTGCTTTCTGGGGCACGACAGCCCTGCGGAGTCTGATTCCACCTCAGGTATTGACTGAAGCCCGACGTACCGCCATTCAGATCAACAGCCCGGTTCTTTTATTTTCCATAGGCCTCGCATTATTGAGTGCTTTACTGGCAGGTCTGCTGCCGGCATTAACCGCGGTAAAAACCTCGATCAGGGAAACACTGAACGCAGGAGGACGTTCCAAAACAGTATCCCGCATACGTCATCGTTTTCTTCGTCAGTTGATGGTGGCCCAGATTGCGGTCGCCGTGGTACTGGCCAACGGCGGCATCCTGCTTTTCGTAAGCTACATGAATATCTTCAGAAGTAACGAGATATTAGATACCGAAGAGGTGATATCCGCTGAAGTATCGCTACAAGGTGATAAATACAACAAGAACGAGGCGAGACTGACGTTCTGTGACCAGTTATTTGAACGTGTTGGAGGGCTGCCCGGTGTACAGAAAGTCGCCATAACGAGTAAGATGCCTTTGGAGGGCGGAAGTAACGCTGGCTTTCTGGTGGATGACGAAGTTTACGATCCCGCTATAAAGAGGCCACCTATTGAGCAATCGGTCATCTCACCTGATTACTTCGCCGCCATGGGGCTTACAATGCTGAAAGGCCGTGTGCCCGTGCCAACCGATGCGAAGAGTAATTTGATCGGCGTGGTCATTAATCGTACAATGGCCCAGCACTACTGGAAGGGTCAAGAAGCCATTGGACGACGCATTCGACCCAACGCTCCGGAACCCCCGCTCTCCGCCGAAGTCATTGGAGTTGTGGAAGACGTGCGCCAGTTTGGCTCAGAACATCCACCCATACCGGAAATGTATATACCTCATGCCTTCCGAGCGCCATCCAGGGTATTTCTGATTGTGCGTGCAAGGGGTGACACCGGGGCATTGGTTCCGGCACTACGAAGCGAATTGGCCGCACTCGATCCCGATCTGGCTATAGCCAATGTGCGAAAGATGAAGGACGTCCTGAATGCCTCAGTGAGCGATCGCCGACTTTCCACCAGCCTCATCAATGTTTTCATGGTCACAACACTCATACTCGCGATGGTTGGTATTTACGGCACTTTCTCTTACAATCTCCTACAGAGAAAACAGGAGATCGGCGTCCGCATCGCAGTCGGCGCCTTGCGTCACCACATCATCAGGTTTGTGTTCCGCCAGGCCGGTGTCTGGGTTGTTGCAGGGCTTATCATTGGGCTCATATTCACAGTGGCTGCTTCCTTTTTACTACGTTCGATGGTTTATCATATCAGCCCGTGGAATCCATTGTTGCTGCTGTTGGGCCTATGTATAGTAAGTATCGCGGCTTGTACGGCTTGTATCCTGCCGGCCATGCGCGCCACCAAAATCGATCCAATGGAAGCGCTTAGATGCGAATAAAAATTTAAAGAATTTGGAATGAGTTAGGAATAAGATCTTATAACGAATCCTGATACCTTTCATTCCTTTCCGAAAGGTTCCATCCCTTTCGTATAAAAGAGTTATCAAGCTTTCATTTGTCACCATCTTTCCCGTCATCGCAAGCGCTGTCAAGAATCATCTTCAAAAAGACGGGCAACCCGTGAAAATGATCCACGTGGTCAGGTGCGCTGTTACCGGCAAAGCCGAGAATCGTCAGATTACCCGCCCGCGTTTCCGTTAGTATTTGCATGCCGACGGGACCCCATTTGAGGACGGGGTGTCGTTGTAGATTCAAAACGCGAATCAAATAATCCGTCGTCTCCGTCGTGCTTGCATAAGTGCCGGGGAAGATCTCCGAATGAGTAATCAGAAACTTCTTCTTGTTCTCCATAGCCAATTGTGCATATCGAACGAAATCTTTCAAATTCTCCTCGTTAAGCGTTCCTCCCTGCGCCATCACCCGGCGCGAGGGGACATAATCCGTATGAAGGCCGTCGAGTAGCACGACGCCATCCACTACCGACGTATGATGCTTCAAAATCGCACGAACGGCGCCGTATCCGGCGCTAAACGAGCTTAAATAAATCCGGGAAGGCTTTATCGTCGCTCCTTTTCTCTCAGACACTGTTTGGGCGATCTTCTCGATCAGCTTGGGAAACGCCGATAGACTTTGAAAAGGCTTCTCATAGACCGACGATCCCGAACCGAGGTTCACGACGGCCAGAAGCAAAGGATGCCCGGACTTATAAACGGCGTGTTTGGGCACATAGCTTAAGCCATGAAAATGGATGAGCAAATCCACCGAACCCGATTCGTTCCCCTTATCGGTGAAATAGACTTCTATAGACTTGGATAAGACATTCTTAAGAATGATCGAGACGCCGGGGACTTCCTTGTTCTCGATACGCTCATGGGCACGGATATGGTCCACCATCGGAGAAGGGTATTGATTCATCTGCTCCGGTGACTTTTCCCGTCCTGATGAGTTCCCACACAGAAACACAAACGACATAACTAAAACTGAAAGCATCTCTTTTTCAGACGTCACAATGTATCATCCTTACTCACCGCTGGATTATTTTTAACCTCGGTATTAACGCAGGATCGATATTGAATAGCTGCCTCGTATCGCCTTTTTCCGCCACGAATAATCGAACCTGGTGCCCTAAATTCGTTTTGAAAGACCTGATCCCATCCTTATTGGAATATGCAAAGCCTGGATCGGCCACGTCGGAGCCGGACTTCACCAGAGCGAGATAAGCGCCGAACCAGTCCGGCTCAGGCGGAAAGACGTACTCGTCGAAAATACGGGGCCTCGGATGATAGCGGGGACTCGTCGTGGTGCGATGTTTCTTAACCAACTCGCAACGCGCAAACGCCTGATTTTCGACGGCAAACGGAAAAATATGCAAGTCATACCCAAACGCTCCGAGCACGATATGATCCGGCTCGTTCAGCTTCTCCGTCCACTCGGAAGAAATCCCAACGCCGAACTCGCCGAACGTGTCCCTGTACTCCGACATGTCCAACCGCTTCTGCGTCAGGTGCCAATAGGCGGGCAGACGGTTATACACACAGAGCGTGGTAGTGCCCTTCTGATCCGTATAACCGTTGACCGGCGTGAAGGAACCCTGAAGAAACGCTATGGCCCTTTCATTTTCGTCTTTCCCTACAGCCGCCATGCAATGAATTTGCTGTTGAAAGCAGGCGCCGCCGGTCATGCTTCCCATCGCAGCGTCCTCCAACTGGTAAGACTTGAAAATAAACGGATTGATGGACGCCTTGCCGATTACCTCAAACGGATATTTCCTATTCTCATTGATCTCAATCGCTTTAGTGGGAGGGATGTAGCCGTCCGGCACAGGCAAGGTCAACACGCCCGACCGGGCATCGGCTTGCAGCAGAAAATTTCTATAATCCCGGCTGATACCCGACACCGGCAGCTT
>JAFGTG010000470.1 GCA_016934255.1 Sedimentisphaerales bacterium | reverse complement strand
CTATACTTCGTCCGTAGAACTCTATAGTATTAGTAAAACCCCGCTCTGTCAATAAAAAACCGCTTGATCGGCTGGAATAACCGAAACAGTCCGATTCTCGATAAACCCGCCATTGAATTTTTCTGCGAATCTTCCTATAATATGCCTATGTCGCCTTAGTTCGCTTTGAAAAAGAGGCGAAAGCGTCAAATACAAGCCCATAGGGCACATTCAGGTCAGGAGTGCGACATGTTCGAGCATAAAAGCCGTTTCAAAAGCGAGATCAGGATTTCTGGACGTCGGCGCGGATTCACTCTGATAGAACTGCTGGTGGTGATTGCTATTATCGCCCTTTTACTATCCATTTTGATGCCGGCCCTCCAGCGCGTCAAAAAGCAAGCGCGGGCCGTCGGATGCCAGGCGAATCTGCGCCAGTGGGGGTTGGTTTTTTCGCTTTATATGGATGATAACGACGGCGCCTTCGCCTATGGCGACAGCAGCGGCCAATGGCGCTACGTCTTGCAAAGCCACGCCAGAGACCGCAAGCTGAACGTCTGCTGCCCGGAAGCGGCCAATCCCAACCGGTCCAGCGGCACGTACGGCGCCTGGGGAGAAGGCTCGCTGGACAGCGATTACGTCTCGCAGATCGACTACGGCAGCTACGGCCTGAATCGCTGGGTGTACAATCGAACCGACAACCAGGATAACGACGGCTATTGGAACGGCCGGAACGTCAAACGAACGGACCGGATTCCCTTGTTCCAGGATTGTTCGTGGTATGGGGCGGGCCCTCTGCATTATGATCTTCCGCCGGAATACGACGGGGACACGTCCAGTAGCACCGGGCATTGGCGCGGCGACAACATGCGGCGGGTCTGCCTGAACCGGCACAACGCCGCGACGAATATCGTTTTCCTGGACATCTCAGTCCGCAGAATCGGCCTGAAGGAATTATGGACCTTGAAATGGGGCACGAATTACGACACGAACAGTATATGGACCAGGGCCGGCGGCGTTCGATCGAGCGACTGGCCGCAATGGATGAACAGTTTTAAGGATTATTAACAGGAAAAAGACATGGTCCAACAAACACGAAGAGACTTTCTTAAATGCTTAGGCGTTGCCGCCGGATCGCTAATGGTCTCACAGGTGACATTCAGCCGGCAAAAATCCCCACGCAAACCCAACGTCGTACTCATCTTTACCGACGACCAGGGTTCGATTGATCTTAATTGTTACGGTGCGAAAGACCTCTATACACAGAACCTGGATCGACTGGCGAAGGAAGGCACGCGCTTCACGCAGTTCTACGTGGGGGCGCCGGTGTGTTCGCCGTCGCGGTCGGCCTTGATGACGGGGCGTTATCCGCAGCGAGCGGGTGTGCCGGGGAACGTCTCTTCGCAGCAGGGCCACGCGGGGATGCCCACCGAGCAGGTGACCATCGCCGAGATGATGAAAGCCGCGGGCTACGTGACCGGCCACGTGGGTAAATGGCACCTGGGTTATACGCCGGAGACGATGCCCAACGGCCAGGGATACGACTCCTCGTTCGGGCACATGGGCGGATGTATCGATAATTACTCGCATTTCTTCTACTGGCAAGGCCCCAACCGTCACGACCTATGGCGCGACGGCAAGGAAGTCTGGCGCGACGGCGAATTCTTCGGCGACCTCATGGTCGATGAGTGCAAGAAATTCATCGATACCAATCGCGACAAACCGTTCTTCCTCTATTGGGCGATCAACATGCCCCACTATCCTTTGCAGGGAAAGGCGAAGTGGCGCGAGAAATATAAAGACATGGAAGCCCCGCGCCGAATGTACGCGGCATTCGTTTCCACAATGGATGAGATGATCGGCGACATTGTCCGGCATTTGGACGAAACGGGTTTGCGCGATAACACCCTCATCATCTGGCTCCCCGATCACGGCCATTCCGTCGAGCAGCGAACGTTCGGGGGCGGCGGCAATTCCGGCGACTACCGCGGCCACAAATTCACGCTCTGGGAAGGCGGCATTCGCGTGCCGTGTATCGTCTCGTGGCCGGGACACATCCCGCAAAACGCCGTCCGCGACCAGGTCGCCATCAGCATCGACTGGATGCCGACCATCGCCCACTATTGCGGCGTCAAAACCCCGGACCGTAAAATCGACGGCAAAAGCATCGTCTCCGTCATCGAATCGCCCAGCGCCCCGACGCCTCATGACGAACTCCATTGGGAGAGCAGTAAACACTGGGCAGTACGCCAGGGCAATTGGAAACTCGTTCACAACGGCCCGGCCACGGACTACAAAGGCAGAAAGCTCCCGAAGGCGACGGATTTCCTGAGCGACATGACGAAGGATGTCACCGAGACGAAAAATATCGCCGGGGACCATCCCGATATCGTCAAAAAATTGACAAACCTGCACGACGCCTGGACCTCGGACGTCAAGCAGATGTAGTGCTGTAAGGAAGGGTATCAGTAAACCAGGTGATCAGGATACAGGTGACCAGGGCCTCAGGATATCAGGGAAAAAAACGCCTTAACGAGCGGGCGTCTGATATCCTGCTTCCCTGATACTCACTTCCTGATCCCCTGATAATCTGATAACCTTATATCAATGAAATCTATTATTTGGATAACATGTGTCACTTTATTATGTGCCGATCCGGCCTTGAGCGAGACAATCGTCTTTCACGGAGCCAGTGACGCCTCGGCGGCGGTGGCCGTGGGCGAGGAATTATTCCTCGTCGCCGACGACGAAAACAACGTACTCCGACTCTACAGCATTACCGAGCCGGGCCTTCCGATTGGCACGTATGACATGACGACCTTCCTCGATATCGACCCGGAGCATCCGGAGGCGGATATCGAAGGCGCAACGAAGGTCGGCCATCGCATTTACTGGATGACCTCGCACGGCCGGAATAAAGACGGCAAGCTCAGACCCAACCGCTATTGCTTCTTCGCGACAGACATTGACGTCAAGAATAACAATATCACCGTCTTGCCGGTCGGCACACCGTACAAGACGCTCGTGCAAAACCTCTTGAAAAAGAAGGCGGTACGACATTTGGGCCTTGACCAGGCTACGCGACTGAACGCCTTCAACCTAAAGAAAAAGGATCGCGAAAAGCTCGCACCCAAACGAGAAGGACTGAACATCGAAGGATTATGTACCTCCGCCGACGGCAAGATACTCTATATCGGTTTTCGGAATCCCCGCCCGAAAGATAAACTCGCCGGCCACAATAAGGCGCTCGTCGTGCCTTTACTCGATCCGGACCGAGTCGTTGAAAAAGGCGAAGCGCCGACCTTCGGCGAGCCCATATTGTGGGACTTCGACGGCCTGGGGATCAGAAGCATGGAATACTCGATATTTCATCAGGCGTATTTCATTATCGCCGGCGAAGCGGACGAGAGTGACACGTTTGTTCTCTACCGCTGGTCGGGTGAAAGAGAAAGACAGCCCGTACTCGCACAGAAGCTCACTACAACAGCGAACCATTTCAATCCCGAAGCCTTGATACCATTCGAGAATTCAAATCGGTTATTGCTTTTAAGCGACGATGGCTCATTGCCCATCAAAATCGCCGGGCCAAATGAATGCAAAGAGGGCGAATATAAAAAGAACGGTACCTGTGAGAACAAATACCTCCTCGACCCCAACAAAAAAACCTTCCGCGCCCTCTGGCTCGCCCCATAATTTTTTGACATGGCTTCCGCTGATTCTTGGCCGCAAACGTTATTCACCTACTCTTGCTTTCTGTCCGTTTTGGATTCAGTCCGAACCGAATGACGCAATCGCTCCAGTTCCGCCTTCAAAGGCTGCCAGTAAGTTCGGTCGTACTGTCGTTCTGTCTGTTCTTCCGCTAAAAGGGCCTCCCTCAATCGGTCAAGCTGTTCAGCCTTGGCCAAGAGAAGCAAGGGGCGCAATCGAGCGATTTTTTCAGCCAATTCGGGCCACCGTTGAGTCGCCTCCGCCAGCAACTCGGGCGTGCGTAACTCGTGTAGCCAGAAACGCCGCTGCTCTAGCGTAGCATCGCTGCGGTGTTGAAGATAATGTGCCTCCAATAGCCGCTGAAGCATCGGCCAGTCTTTGCTTCGTTGTGTTTTTTTGGCTTGAACCAAGTCCGGTAAGCTGAGCAACTCATATACTGCGCCATCCTCATCGCGGAGAGTTGTACGTCGGGTCCAAAGTACTTCGAATTCGTCAACTCCACGCAGCCGGGACATAACGTCAATCCGGATCTCCTTGGCTTCGGGATGGTGGCATCGGAAATGAACCGCATGACCCTGCTTAAGGTAGTCGAGACTCAATGGGGGTACCGCAATAAGTCGAGCTTGCAAGTCTTGCAAAGCTGCTTCCAATCGCTCCAGATTGGCGGCGTCGGCCAGGATGAGCAAATCAGTATCGCGGCTAAACTCCGCTGCGCCGTAAAACACGCATGCCTGACCGCCCATCAGCAAGGCACGGACCTGGTGGTTGGCCATCGTAGAAAGGACTTTCCGTATCCGGTTCGGGATCAAGCGAACCTCCGATCTGTAAATAGTGCGCCCACAACTCACCGCTGGCGTGCCAGCGCTGCAAAGGCGTGAGCCGATACCAATCGGCCCACTCGTCACCAACGAGCTCTTCGGGTTCGATCATAATCTATATCTTATTGAAATTAAGTGAAGCTGTCAAATCAAATACAAATCCACAAAGCAAATACCCCCGCGCACAATCCCTGTTTTGAATGTGTTTCGGATTTCGCGCTTTGTATTACGAACATAGAAGGTAACAAGTCAAGGTGTGGGATTAGAACTTATGTTCCTTCTCGACAATCTGGATGTCTTTCACAAGGAAAGCGTCAGAATTATCTTGGGAAGTCACCGGCACCACCTCGCCGTTATACTTCATTTGATGGTCGGTGATGTTCAATTGCACGAAGGTCATTTTAATGACGGGATCTTTATGATCGTTTGCGAGCTTATTCGCCGTCTTCAATGTTTGCTCGACAGTATAATTGTCCGCATAAAGCTTCACCGGTATAATACTCCGCATCCCTTCGGCCGCTCCCGG
>JAFGTG010000469.1 GCA_016934255.1 Sedimentisphaerales bacterium | reverse complement strand
TTCTGTGTAACGTCACGCGAAGCGTGGCTTCTTTGATATTGAGAATCTGTGACATCTGTTCGTATGAGAAGTTTTCAAAGAACCTTAGTGTGACAATGGTCTGGTGCTCTGGCTTGAGTTTAAGGATAGCCGCATAGACATTCGGCCAGTCCGGCTCCGATGATGGATTCGCGTTCTCAGGTGCAGACGCGGTGATGGAGTCGGCGGCGTTTTCGAGCAATTTCTTCCGTCGCGAGGATTTACGGATGAAGGCGTTCGCCTGGTTGGCGGCTATGGCGTAGAGCCAGTTCCCGAAATCCCGCTCGGTTTGGCCTTTGAATTTGCGTATCCCGCGGGCGACTTCAAGGAATACGGTGGACGTTACGTCTTCCGCGATGTCCTTGTTGAAAAGCCGATATACACAGAATCGAAAGATACGCTCGTAGTACAATTCGTACAGCCGGCCCAGCGCCTCAGCGTCCGTACGAGCGGCACGGACCAAATCATCGTTTTCTTCGAGCCTATTCACTTGTTTTACCATAGCACCAACCATTGTCGCAGATACAATTGCGCGGGGATGGATTATGTTACAGCAAATCGTGAAAAAAATCTCGTGAAACGCGCAAGACTACTTATGCTACATCTCAATCTCTGTTTGCACCGACGGAGGAACTACACAAAGCGGTAAGATCCACAACGTAGGCCTGGACATGGCCGCCGGGGATTCCCCAGTTGCTGACGGCGCAGAATTTCTTGCCGTCGAATGAGACGGCGCCGTGCGTTTCAGAAAGATAATCGACCTTGACGTTGGGGATATAAGCCAGGCGTTCAACGATAGGTTCGCTATCCCAGGTCAACTCGACGGCGATGACCTCTTCGACGTGCGGATCTTTGTGCGTGCTCTGAATGTAAGCCCAACCGGGCCTGTGGATATTGCGCGTTCCCGTGTGGCTTCCGGCCGGGCAGAGTGCCTTTTCTTGCCCGTCTTTGAGACGCCGCATGATGCACAGTCCTCGATTCGGACTCGATTTGGCGACTCCGACCGCAACGTCGTCGCCGTTTTGATCGATTCCCAGATCGTAATGGCTCGGATGGCCGTAGCTGCTCCATAACGAACCGACTTCGCGGCCGGTCGTCGATTCGTAAATCTGGGTGACGTCGTTTTGCGTCGCCTTGCCATTGACAACGACGTATTTACCGGAAAAGCAGATCGATACCCAGTCGATCTCCCAACCCGTCAAGTCGATATCCGGGTATTTCTTCTTTTCCTTTATATCATAGGCAAACGTTACCTTCCTACCGTTTTTGATAGCGTAGGGGGCAATCCACCTTCCGTTCCCGGAAATATTTCCCTCCGACATATATGAAAGGCCGGAGTAGCCGGGGAATGTGGCGATGGTATTCGACGTGCCCGTCCGCAGGTTAAACTCTTCGATACTATTTGTCCTTCTGGGTAATACGATCATGATATCCGGCTTGAATGGATGAAAGCGTGCGGGGCCTGGAGGCGTCTTCAGGTCAAGAGGCTCGTATGTATGACCGTCCAGAAACATTTTGCACCCCTTGCACAGATAGAGCACGCTTCCATCGGCGTTCCAAGGCGGGTCTTTCTGATAATGATTTCTGCAATTTTGCGGCCATGTGCTTCCGATAACCGGAATAGGTTGTCCCTTGTTCCCGGAGACGCGTGTGATCTTGGAACGGAAGTACGGATCGGTAAACGTTTCCAGATATCCCGGCTTAGCAGATCGGCTCTTGGGGATCGTCTCTTTATGCGTGATGATATTCCCTCCCAGAGGCGGGCAAGGTTTCGGAAAGTAGAACTGAGCGATCGCCGTGCTTGCAAGAACCGATATCAGAACGACTTTCGGTATCATATCTCCAAAGAAGTATCGGGCAATCCGAATTCTGCCAATGAGGTACATGCACAGCGATATTGTGATGGTTTGTTTTATCTTGACACCTTTCATGGCATATCCTCCAGCAGAGTATGACTATTCTTTTCTTTGGCGCCATGCTTGCGTAAGAGTTCGATGATATCTCTGTGACCCCGTTTAACAGCAATATCAAGCGGGGTCTGCCTTTTCCTGTTTTTGACGTTGATATCAACACCCCTCGCTATGAGCAGTTCAACTAAATCCTGTCGGCCTATTTCAACAGCCCAATGAAGAGATGTTATACCGCCTGAATTCAAATCAACCAGGACGTCGGATTGATAACGATATGGGAACGGATTATCATTGAAGGTGCGGTTGGTTTCTTTACCAAAGAACACCTTGTCACATACATCAAAGAGTGTAAACCAGTCCTCTTCGTTCTGAATATGGTCGTTGCCATCCCGCCAATGGATGAGACAGTTTTCTTCTACTCCAAACAGTTTGAAAGCAGGCTGGGCCGCCAAGTGAGTCAGGTAGGCACCGTAAGGGTTGGGACTATAGTCTTTACGAGCGTATGTATTGAGAAATACGCGAGGAGCAATGAGTGCCTTGACAAAATGAGCATCAAAGGGGAGCCTATCCTCACGCCCAGTGAATGAAAACAGCCGTGGGACCCAAAAATACTCGCCGCCCCACACTTTGTATCTCAATAGCCCGTCTGGACGTTGTTCCGGATCAAAGAACCTCCAACTACCGGCCCCACCTTCACCCGAAACATGGGGGGCAGTAATCGCAATTCGTTCATCATAGATTCCTGCACACAAAGCGGCTTTTCCTCCACGTGCATGGCCCGTTGCAGCGATCTTATTCATATCGACGCAAAATTCTTGCTCTAAGAAGTCAAGCACGATTTGATACCCCCATGCCCAAGCGGCAATCGTGCCCCAGTCATAATTGGGGTAAAGAGGAAAGACTCCTGAATTTCTGTTATCTCTTCGGTCCTGTTCGTCAAGAGCGAGATCTGTTCTAATGAATTTGCATATAATATAACTGCGTTTCATGGCTTCACGACGAACAACCTCGTCTATGTGTTCCCGACGGCCTTCATAAATACGACGAATCCCTGGTTGTTCTATTTCTGATGCATCAAACAGGAATTCGTCATTCTTGATTATGACAGGATACTTGCCTGGTTTATTGGGCCTTAATATTCCTGTCCGGATTCTTAATTCCTTACCTTTACGGGATATGACAATGTCAAATCTTGTCCAAATTGCATCACCACCATAAATCGTTGTGAATGTTCTATCCCGGATCATAATATCCTTGGGTTTGGATGGCATATGGCCGTATTGATAATAGGTTAGCATGGCCCGAAGATAATCACGCTGTTTACACCAGTCTTCTTTGGTTTTAACACGAGAACCATCTGACATAATGAAAGGATCCGGAAGATTCTTGTGAGAAGGCAATTCGTTCACATCTGGAAACACATAGCCTTGCGTATCCTTATGTGGAACTTCAGAAGCATCGTCATCAGAATCACGGACGGCTTCAAGGTATTTGGGATTATCATTGGGATCGGCCGGTTCTGCGGTCTCTGTGGCGGGGAAGATAAGGAGGTGGGACAGCAGAAATATGGCGAACGCAAGCCGGCGTGCACGTTGTTGTGTCATATTTTGACCTCCTGAATACCAAACCATAGCGTTTTCGTTTAACGGAGATTAAGCGGGGCCCGTTGGTGTGTATTATATCAAGAGGAGTGCTTCCCTGCAATTTGGGCCGTTGCGTGTTCACCGGTTCTTGTCAAATCCGGGATCGGAGAATATGATTATGGGCGAAAGGATGAAGAATATGATAACACGACGGGATTTTTTGCGTTCGATGCTGCTGACAGCGTCCGGGTTATGCGTTAAGAGTGAAGCCTGGTTTGCGGCGGCGGAGCAAAAGAATAAACGACGTCCCAACATCGTCGTGATCGTCTCAGACGACCAGGGCTATGCCGATTCGAGCTGCTATGACCATCCGAAGGAAGTTTGCACGCCGAATATCGACCGGCTGGCTACTGAAGGCGTTCGATTGACGAATGCCTATGCGAGCGCTTACGTTTGCGCGCCGACCCGGGCGGGGCTTCTGACCGGTCGGTATCAACAACGGTTCGGCTTCTACTCAGGCCCGGATTCCAGGATTGGAATCCCTCTCAGTGAAGTAATCCTTGCCGATCTGTTGAAAAAGCAAGGCTACGCCACGGCGGTTATTGGCAAGTGGCACGTCGGGCTTGAGCCGGCCTATCGTCCATTGCAGCGGGGTTTCGATGAGTTTTACGGCTTCCTCGGCCACGGGGCGCACGATTATTTCAAGCTCGAAATCACCAGCGAGCATAATTCCATTTATCGAAATGACAAGCCGATCAATGATTCGGGCTATCTAACCAATAACCTGGCGCGCGAGGCCGTCTCGTTTATCGCGCGGAATAGTAAAAATCCATTTTTTCTTTATCTGCCCTTTAACGCTGTACACTGGCCTTTGCAGGCGCTTCAGGAGCATATCGAACGATTCAATACAGGTGATCCGGATCGGGATATCTACCTGGCGATGTTGACGTGTATGGACGACGCCATCGGACGCGTTCTGGATGCTCTGAAGCAGACCGGCGTGGACGACAACACGCTGATTATCTTCTTTTCTGATAATGGAGGGGCCAGACAGAATCACGCCGATAACGGTGTTTTACGGGAATTCAAGCAGACGGTGTATGAAGGCGGAATTCGGGTGCCGTTTATCGTTCGCTGGCCGGGCAGGCTGCCGAAGGGGACGGTTTGCGACGAGCCTGTCATCTCACTGGATGTTTTGCCTACGGTTTGCGCCGCCGTCGGTGCTGAGCTTCCCAGCGACAAGCTATATGATGGTAAAAATATGCTTCCCGTTCTCCAAGGACAGTCAACAAATTCCCTTCATGAAGCACTGTTTTGGGATGACGGGGCCGATCAGTGGGCCGTTCGGGTCGGAAAATGGAAGCTTCTGAACTTCAAAGGTTCGCTCGAATTGTATGACCTTCATGCGGATATTAGCGAGAAAAACGATCTCAAAGACCAAAATCCGGACATTGTCGAGCGTTTGCAACAAATGTATGCGGTCTGGAAGCGTCAGATGGCACCTCAAATCAGCAGAGTTAAAAGAGAACGCCAGCCCCCCGGAACGGCTACTCGCCGGAAGAACAATAAGAAACGCTGATTGCCGGATAGTCCGGTCTCCTTGCCGGTTTTTCACTTCCGGGAATAAAATCTTGACAGCAGAGCGGCAAACCCGTAAAGTAACGCTCTCGTTTGCTCCATGCTGGTATGTGCTGGGGGCTTGAAATAAGAAAAATCGCGTTTTTTGAATTCAAAATAAGGAGAATTGCAAATGGCAACGAAGGTCGCAATTAACGGTTTTGGCCGGATCGGCAGAGCGGTCGCACGAATTATTATGCAACGAAAGGGCGAATTGGAGTTGGTCGCCATCAATGATCTCTCGGACGCTAAGAGCCTGGCCCACCTGTTCAAATACGACACGGTCATGGGCAAATGGAACGGAACGGTCGAGGCCAAAGAGGGCGCGTTGGTCATCAATGGCAAAACCATCAAGGTTTTGGCCGTTAAAAATCCCGCCGAACTGCCCTGGAAAGACATGGGCGTAAAGGTCGTGCTGGAATCGACCGGCATCTTCCGCTCGGCATCGTCACCGAAGGGCGGTTACGCCGATCACATCAAAGCCGGCGCTAGCAAAGTTATGCTCAGCGTTCCGGCCAAGGACGATATCGACGCGACGATCGTTCTGGGCGTTAATGACAAGATGCTGACCAAAGACGTCAAGTGTGTCTCCAACGCAAGCTGCACGACGAACTGTCTTGCTCCCATCGCCAAGACGCTGAACGACGCTTTTGAGATCGAGCGAGGTGTTATGACGACGATCCACGCCTATACCAACGACCAGCGCGTGGCGGATATGATTCACTCGGACCTGCGTCGTGCCCGCGCCGCCGCGGCCAATATGATTCCGACCAGCACAGGCGCCGCCAAGGCGATCGGCAAAGTCATTCCCGAACTGGCCGGCAAGCTTGACGGCTTTGCGATGCGCGTGCCCATCCCCGTCGGCAGCGTGGTGGACCTCGTGGTGAACGTCAAGAAAGACGTAACGGTCGAGAGCGTCAACGCCGCAATGAAAAAATCCGCCGAAGGGCCGATGAAGGGCATTTTGGCCTATTGCGATGAGCCGATTGTCAGCAGCGACATCGTGTTGAACCCGGCCTCGAGCATCTTCGACTCCCTCTGCACGATGGTCGTCGGGAACATGGTGAAAGTCTTAAGCTGGTACGACAACGAGTGGGGCTACTCGAATCGAAGCGTCGATATTATGGAAAAAATGGCGAAAATGTAATAGAGATTGACTAATGACGAATGACTATTGACTATTGAACGGATTGCACACGGTGGACGAATACCAATCTGCAAATCATCAATAGTCAATAGTCAATATTCAATTGTCCGAAGGACTTGCTTGGGATTTAAACGAGATGGCTAAAAAGACTGTGGCGGATATCGATGTAAAGGGTAAAAAGGTTCTGATGCGGTGCGACTTCAACGTGCCGCTGGACGAGGATTGTAACATTACGAGCGACGACCGGATCGTCAAGGCGTTGCCGACGATTAAAAGGATATTGGACGGCGGCGCCTCGCTGATTCTGATGAGCCACCTCGGCCGGCCCAAGGGGCAGCCGGATGAGAAAATGTCTCTGGCGCCGGTGGCGAAGAGGTTGTCCGAGTTATTGGGCAAAGACGTTGTTTTTGCGAACGATTGTATCGGTCCGGAAACAGCGGCCCAAAGACAGGCCCTTCAGCCCGGCGATTGCATGTTACTCGAAAACCTGCGATTCCATAAGGAAGAGACCATCAAAGACAAAGCCGCGAAGGAAGACGCCCAACTACGAAAGGCCAAAGACGATTTCGCTATGGAGCTGGCCGGGGATGCGGATATCTACGTGGATGACGCCTTTGGCACGGCCCATCGGGACAACGCCTCGATGTACACCGTTCCGGTCGTAATGGAAGGCAAGCCGCGGGTGATCGGTTTTCTCATCGAGAAAGAGCTGAAGTATCTGGGCGAAACGCTCAGCGCTCCTGAAAAGCCGTTCGTGGCGATCTTAGGCGGGGCGAAGGTCTCGGATAAGATCGGCGTCATTGAGAATCTGATCGGCAAAGTCGATCGTATTATCATCGGCGGAGCGATGGCCTATACGTTCCTCAAGGGCAGGGGCAAAAGTATCGGACAGAGTCTGTGTGAGAACGATTTTATCGATAAGGGCCAGGAATTGCTGGATCAGGCGAGCGAGGCGAATTGTGAGGTCGTGCTTCCCGTGGATCACTGTGTGGTCCGCGAATTTAAGGCGGGCGCGCCGCACCGAACGGCCGTGGGCGATATCGATCCGGGTTTCCAGGCCGTTGACATCGGCCCGATGGCGGCTCAAACGTTTGCAGAGAAAATCGCCGACGCCAAGACCATTGTCTGGAACGGACCGATGGGCGTTTTTGAGATGGAGCCGTTCGACAAAGGGACCAAGGCGGTCGCCATAGCCGTG
>JAFGTG010000468.1 GCA_016934255.1 Sedimentisphaerales bacterium | reverse complement strand
CTGGTTCCGGGCACGACATATTATTGGCGAATCGACGAGGTCAACGACCAGCATCCGGAAAGTCCGTGGAGAGGCCCGGTCTGGAGTTTTATGGTTCCTCCGAAAAAGGCCTATCGACCCAATCCCGCGGATGGTATCAAATTTGTGAGTCCGGACGTCAGGTTGAGCTGGACCGCCGGGTTCGGAACAAAGTTGCATCGCGTGTATTTCGGAGATAACGCCGCCGATGTGGAAGCCGGGACGGGCGGCACGGACAAAGGGCCTTCCGTCGATCCGCGTTTTAGTCCGGGTGTCCTGGAACGAGAGCGAACGTACTATTGGCGCGTCGATGAGTTCGACGGTGCGCTGACGCATGTCGGTGACGTCTGGAGCTTCACGGTCGCCAAAGAAGGGGGCGGGCTCAAGGCGGAATATTTCAATAACGCAACCCTGAGCGGCGAACCGGAATTGGTTCGTCAAGATCCTGAAATTGACTATAACTGGGGCAGCGGAGACGTCCCCGGCGAGAATTCTCCGGATGCGAGTATCAGCGTGGACAATTTCTCCGCCCGCTGGAGCGGCGAACTGGAGATCGACCTGACGGACACCTACACGTTCGATATCACTGCGAATAACGGTTTCAGGTTATGGCTGGACGGGCGTCTTATCATCGACTACTGGGACAATCCCACGACGAGCAGTCGTGCGAGCGAGCCGATCGAGCTAATCGGGGGTACTCGTTCCTCTATTCGAATGGAATATTCTGAGGCTACGGGAACGGCGATTGCCCAGTTATTCTGGGAAAGCAGCATTCGGGACCATCAAATCATTCCCCAGGCGGCCTTGTCGCTGCCCATGAAGGCCAATACGCCCAGTCCAGCCGGCGGGGCCACCGGTGTGCCGATGGATATTGTTTTGACCTGGGGACCCGGAGATTTAGCGACCTCGCACGAGGTGTACTTCGGTACCGATCCTGAGGCCGTACGGAATGCGACGAAGGCTTCACCCGAATATAAGGCGACCAAGGTCCTTGGCGATGAAAGCTACAATCCCGGCACACTTGTCTGGGGTGCGACCTATTACTGGCGTGTCGATGAGATCAGCGATACCCATCCCGACAGTCCGTGGATCGGGAACGTTTGGAGCTTTACAACCGTCGATTATCTCATCGTGGATGATTTCGAAGGCTATACGGACGACGACGCGGCGGGCCAGGCGATTTGGCAGAGTTGGATCGATGGCTATGGCGTCGCCAATAACGGCGCGCAGGTGGGCTATCTTTTGCCTCCGTATGCCGAGCAGACGATTGTTCATAGTGGTTTTCAGTCCATGCCGTTGCTTTATGACAATATCGCGGGTGTCACGAATTCGGAAGCGGCGCTGACACTGACAACGACGCGTGACTGGACCGAGGAAGGCGTTGGGAAGTTATCACTATGGTTCCAGGGCGATCCGGCTAATGCCGCTGAGCCGATGTATGTCGCCGTTTCCAATAGTGGCGGCGCACCTGCGGTCGTCACCCATGAGGATTCGACAGCAGCTACCTTCGGTGCATGGACCGAATGGGCGATCCCGCTACAAGTCTTCACCGATCAAGGGATCAATCTAAGAAATGTGAATCAGATCGCCATTGGTCTTGGCGACAAGGCCGATCCGGCGGCGCCCGGCGGGTCCGGGACGATGTACTTCGACGATATCCGGCTGTATCGGTAAAGAAGTGAGCTAAAGTGATCTAAAGTGCCTAAAGTGAGCTAAAGTGACACGTAAGTGTCATCCCGAGCGAAGCCGAGGGATCTGGCCCTCGATAATGAGATTCTTCGCTGCGCTCAGAATGACAGCTTTGCTGTCATTTTAGGCACTTTAGTCACTTTTAACTTGAGTCACTTAAACAATATTGTCGAGTTCTTTATTTCAAAGGAGGACTATCATGTGTAAAAGATTGGTCTGTCTCATTTCTGTTGTGTGGGTGCTGGGCTTAAGCGGAACAAATGCGGTCGGACAGGTGGACCCGACCCTGGTGGGCTGGTGGCAGTTCGAGGAAGCGAGCGGGGTTTTATACGACCAGAGTGATAATCATAACGACGGCACGCCTTACAACGGTGTACTTTATCAACAGGTGGGCCAGGAGGGCTATGCTCTGGGCTTCGACGGAGTCGATGATTATGTTATCGCGGGAACGAATGGACGACCGAGCGATACGTTTAGCTTCGGAGCGTGGCTCAAGACGACCGCGACACACCAAATAGAGGCCGAGGCAATATCGGGCACAGGGGGGACCAGTAATCAGAGATATGCGTTTGATCCGCGACATGGAGGGGACCAGAACGGCGGAGCCGGGCTGTCCATCGGGACTAACGGTATCGCCGTTTATGAGCATGGAAGTAACTATATGCCGACTACTGCGGCGTACCCCACGGAATTGGGGGACGATTGGAATCACGTCATGATCGTTTACGATAACAAGGTACCCACTATTTACCTGAACGGCCGCGCCGTTCATACGGGTTTACGGTCTCCGAGAGCGATTGTGGATGCCCCGTTTCAATTCGGCGGTATGACGTATGGTTATTTTGAGGGAGTGATGGATGAAGTCCGTATCTACAATAGGGCGTTAAGCGCTGACGAGATCAAGAAGATGGCGCCCCGCTGGAGAGCCTGGGGTCCCGAACCCGCCGAGGGGGCACTGTATATGAATACGTGGGTCAGCTTTTCCTGGGAGCCGGGTGATTTCGCCGTCTCGCACGATGTGTATTTTGGAGACAATTTCGACGAGGTGAGCAACGCTACCCCGGCCTCGGATGCGTTCTTTGGCAATCAGGCCGGTACGTTTTTCATGGTTGGTTTTCCGGGATTTGCTTACCCGGAGGGGCTTGTGCCCGGAACGACGTACTATTGGCG
>JAFGTG010000467.1 GCA_016934255.1 Sedimentisphaerales bacterium | reverse complement strand
GATTCAACTGTCATAACAGGACTCGCATCGAGTTGCGTTGCCGGCTTGATGATTTCATTCCTGGGCTTATCTGTCGGCGCCGCAACCGGCTTAATACCCATGTCCATAACAAGCGGCATCGTTGGCAAGACCGGCTCCGAAGTCAAAACAGGAACAGTTTCTGCTTGTTCGAGCTGTGCGATTGTTCGATCGGCTTGTTTTCGAACGTGCGAGACGATACTGGTCGAAAGTGAGAATGTCGGCGGTAAGACTAATTTTACCAGAACCAAAAGCCACAGCGCATATCTGACCTGCGGCCAAACACGCTTGTGCAAAAGAAGATCAACAGCGCCAATAAAAACAACCAGAACGCTGACTTGCCAAAACATCGACCCCATCCAGTTCATCCATATCTCGGCGATTTTGTTGATTGGTTCGATCATTTCTACTCTCCCTTTGCCTTCCCCCTACCTGACAAGATATTAATGAGTTCTTTACGATCCTTGCTGGACAGTTTTTCATCCTTCACCAGAAAGTGCATCATCGGCCCGAAAGCCCCATCGAAAGCCTGGTCCAGCATTATTCTGAAAGCCGTACTGCGGGCCTGGCGACGCGAAAGCAGCGGCTCGTAGAAACCCGTATTGCCCTGTTTGCTCTTTTTAACCGCTTTCTTCTCGACGAGCCGGTCCAACATGGTTTTGACCGTGGTATAAGCCCAGCCGACATGATCCGGCAGCCTTTCCGCCACGTCCCGCGCCTTAGCCGGGTGCCCATCCCACAACGCATTCATGATGATCCATTCCGGTTCGGTCAGTTTCATATCTCATCTTCTTACCAGACTTTCGCAAAATTGGAGGTTAGGCATACTTTTGGAAAGAAAAAATCTGTTTTCTTGATTTTTTCTTTCTAAAATCCGAAGGATGCTGTAGAGGATACACGATCTAACATCTTATTTGGTCATGCCTTATCTCAAGATTGTTGATTATTTTCAAAAAATCCTGAAACAGATTTTCTGAAATAATATATGTCTAACCTCCAATTTCGCAAAAGTCTTATCCCTACTACAAATGTAACAAAATTTTACTACATCTGTAGCAGAATTCAATACAAAAATTAAAAAAATATATTTTTTGAATAGCCCCTTTTTCCAGACTAAACACGGACAGGGAATTGGACACACCGTCGCCATACGATATAATACAGCGGGTGAAGGTGCTTATCGTATAATCGCACGGATACCTGGAGTAAGCTTTAGATGGATGGAAATGACACACACCGAACCCTTTGGGAGATGGTCAAATGGAAGAGTTCGGCTGTCCCGCCGAGAAATTATTCAACAAGAAACCTATGGAGGCCTAATCAATGTTTAATCGCACGAACATCCAGAGCAAATTAATAACGACGAATCGACCCGTTTGGTGGGGTAAGTCCCACCCTACCATTATTGCGGTGTTCGTCTTGCTATGTGCAGGCATGGTCCCGTCGGAAGGAGCAAATCGAAAATCGGAAATCGAAAATCGAAAATCATTAGAGCCGCTCAATCGGTTTCCTCGCATGGTTCAGGAATATTTTGTTCAGAACGTGCGCCGGATCGAGCGACGAATGAACCAGCGTCGTGAAGCCTTGAGGACCGCCGCCGACGCCGAGGCATACGTCCTTGACGTCCAAAAACGAATTCAGCAAAGCTTCGGGCCGTGGCCGGAGAAGACGCCGCTTAAGCCGCGTATCACCGGCGTCGTCGAGCGGGATACATATAAGATCGAAAATATCATCTTCGAGAGCCGGCCCGATTTCCTCGTCACCGCCAATTTATATATCCCCAAAGGAAGAGACTTCCCGCTGCCCGGCGTTATTGGTACGTGCGGCCACTCCGCAACCGGCAAAGCGATAGACGCCTATCAATCCTTCGCTCAGGGACTGGCCCGGCTGGGCTATGTCGTGCTGATCTACGATCCGATTGGCCAGGGTGAGCGTCTGCAATATCCGGATGAGAATCTCAAATCGAAGATCGGCGTCGGCGTTCGCGAGCATTTGCACGCCGGTAATCAGCAATTTCTGATCGGCGAGTTTCTCGGCTCGTGGCGCGCCTGGGACGGCATCCGCGCGCTGGACTACCTATTAACCCGCCCCGAAGTTGATCACAAACATATCGGCGTCACCGGCAATTCCGGCGGCGGCACCATGACCACCTGGCTGTGCGGCGTCGAAAGACGCTGGACGATGGGCGCGCCAAGCTGCTTTGTCACGACGTTCCGACGAAATACCGAGAACGAGCTTCCCGCCGATACCGAGCAATGCCCGCCAAGGGCACTGGCATTAGGGCTGGATCATTCGGATTTTCTCGCCGCGATGGCGCCCAAGCCGGTTATCATTCTCGGTAAAGAAAAAGACTATTTCGACGCCCGCGGCTGCGAAGAAGCTTATCACCGACTCCAAAAACTATACAAGCTGCTGGGGGCCGAAGAGAATATCAACCAGTTCTTCGGCCCGACCTACCACGGCTACTCCCAGGAAAATCGAGAGGCCATGTATCGCCTGTTCAATCGCGTCACCGGTATCTCCGACGCCCAAACCGAGCCGAACCTGGTCATTGAAAAAGACGAAACGCTCTATTGCACGCCGCACGGGCAAGTGTGCGAATTGAACTCTCGCCCCATCTATTCGTTCACGAAGGAAATCTCACAGAAGCTGGTCCAAAAGCGGCGAAGCAATCGATCCGCAGCCGAACTCAAGCGTCTTATCATCAGAGTGCTCGGCCTGCGGGGGCTTAATACTCCGCGATCCCAGGAAGCCCCGGAATATCGTATTCTTCGCAACTGGCGGTCCCGCGGATATCCCAAGAAGTACTGGACCACTTACGTCGTCGAGACCGAGCCGGGAATCCAGGCCGTGGTGTATCGTCTGAGCGACGAAGTGCTTTACTCGCGACCACCGAAAGGAATCCAACGAGCCATTCTGTACGTGGCGCATCAGTCCAGCGATAATGAGTTGCGTGAAGAATCGCTGATTAAAGAACTGATCGATGCGAATCCCGATGCGGTCTTTTATACGTGCGATGTTCGCGGTATCGGCGAATCGCAGCCGGACACGTGCAACCAAAACTCGTATCTCAGCGAATACGGCTCCGATTATTTCTACGCGATTCATTCGATCATGCTCAACAAGCCCTATCCCGGCCAGAGGACCTACGACATACTCCGCGTCGTCCAGTGGCTCGCCGCAAACGGCCACGAAGAGATTCACTTAGTCGCCAAAGGCTGGGGCGCCATCCCGGCGACCTTCGCCGCCGTCTTGTCGGACGAGATCGATCAGGTCACATTAAAGAACACCCTGACATCCTATTCCGATATCGCCGAGTCCGAAATGTATTCCTGGCCGCTCTCATCGCTCGTGCCGGACATTCTGAAGTATTTCGATCTACCCGACTGCTATAAAGTTTTGGAGGCTAAAAACCTGAAACAAATCGATCCCTGGGGCCCCAACGGCCCCCAAACCGTCCAGTAAACATGTAAAGTAAAAAATTTCCGAACAAAGAGCGGGGCCTGTACCGAACATATCGTTACAGGCCCCGGACGAGTATCATTTCCATTTCAAACAGGTTATGGCTGCGGTTGTTACGGATACAGACGGATGTCGTCAATGTACATCGTTCCCGTTCCGCCGGTCGCCGCCGGATCACCTTTGCTGCCCAGGCCGATTGCGATTTTATCTACGTTAGTCAGATCGATCCCCTGGTCGGCAAACGTCTGCAGCGAAATCCGCCATTCGGTCCAGGTTCTCATTTTAGCCGCACCCGGATCGTCATAAGCGACAACCGCCGGGTCGCCGGAAGCATTGGCGATCGACACATAGAGCGGTTCAGATGCGTTTGTTGAAACGCCCCGGAACCAAAGCGACAATGTTCCAATCCCTGCCGTCGTCCAATCACGCGGCGTTGTTAACGTCAGCGTCGCCTCAGAGTTCGATACACCCGCTTCGTTGTTATAGAGCAGCGGCATGGACTGAGAGCCGCCATGGACAATCGTTTGCTCGGCATAGGGCGGAAGTAAATAACCGGTTTGGGCCCCGTTGTCGGCGATGCCGTAGCCATCGATCCAGTATTGCCAGATCACCTCGCCGGCCGCATCATCATCGGTATAGCTCTCGAAATCATCAACCAGAAGATAATCTCCTACCGTGAAGCTCCAAACAGGGCCTTTGACCGGCGTGCCGTCATAAACTTCATCCACGCGCCAAAAGTACGTCGTTCCCGATTCGAGTAATCCGGGATCGTAACTCTCCGCCCCGAGCGCTCTGGAGCCGATGTATTCGGGCGAACCGGCATCGGCGCTACGAACCGCTTCTTTATCCGTGCCGAAGTAGAGCTCATGCGAAGCCGCGTTATCTGCCGGCGTCCAGGTTAAGACCGTTGCCATCGCCGCATTGACAGCGCCATTGGAAGGAGACGGATCTCCGACGGCTCCCGGCGTCGTAAAGGTCCAAACATCGCCTTTATGTGTCGTGAAGCCGTCAAATTCATCGATTCGCCAGTAATAGACGCCTTCTACTTCCAGCGGGCCGGGGTTGTAATCGGCCCTGGGCTGAGGAATGCCCACGACGGCATCGTTCACCGCGTCATAATTATCGCCGAAGTAAACATAATGCAACTTCACACTGAAACCCGGCGACCAGTTCAAAACCACGTTATTCGGATCTTTATAATTATCCCCATCGGCCGGAACGGGAGCATAGGCCTTATAGGAAGGAACCATAAAACTCCAGACGTCGCCTTCCCACGGACTATCCGGGTGCTGTTCGTTAATCTCATCGACCCGCCAGTAGTACGTCGTACCAGGGACAAGACCCTCCGGGTAGGCGAATCCGGGAAAACCGGCCACATAATACGGAGTCGCCTGGTTGCCGCGGAATGTTTCCGGCGTCCTCTCGTTCACCGCGTCAAACTCCTCGCCCAGATAGAGATCGTGAGAGACCGCTTCACTGCCCGGCGTCCACTTAATCGTCACCCACGTCGCTTCGAGTACGGCTCCGTCGGCCGGTTGTGGGTTGTAGGCGTAAACGGGAGCTTCAATCTTAATATCGTCATAATAGATGGACGAGGCCCCGTTGCCGTACAAGTCGATGACCTGAAGCGTATTGTGCAGATCGCCGTCCCATTGGTGGGTGGTAATGAGTTCGCCGTCGTAATATTCATCGACCGTATTGTTGTCCAGATCGATGACGCATTTGATTTCGACCCATGCGTCATACACGATTGTAGCTAAGGTGCCGGTATCGTAGGAAGACACGATCGTGCCTGCGGCCAGATCAAACTGCGTCTGCACGGACCAGTCCTGGCTGCCGTTGTCGCTATACGTATTGAGCAGGATGAACCAGCTTACCCCGGATGTGCCCGACGGAATATACTGCATGGCCGTCAGGATCCACAACCCGCCGGTCACATCGAACTCATGAACCAGGTCGGCGGCGGGAACGATTTCGACCGAGTTCGATCCACTGTAGGCATAGGCGCTGGAAAGCGGCGCCCCCGCGCTCGGTGTGTTATTCCAGCCTTTCCATCCTCCCTGGCCGTGCATTTGGCTCCCGGCGGCGTAGGATTCGAAATCCTCAAAGAAAACACTCGCCGAGGCGATTGAGGAGATTCCTGCAATCGCAACAATGACAATTAGAATCTTTAAGCTTCTCATAATAAAACCTCCTTCAAAAGGTACTTTTAAAAATGCTATTCAAGGAGGAATGCCACAGGCTCACGATACATCTCCTCCTCACATTCTCACATCTTATCCTAACCTCAAAATCCCTGATAGTCAAGAGAAATTTCCGAATTGTTGGGGCGTATCATCGGTGTCGGTTACCTTTATAACGCCGGTAATTCGTAACCTTTCCGGTATTGCTTGGTTAAATACGCATTCGCTTCAGCGTCGTTGATGAAGCGTTCGCGGTCGGGATCGAATGTGAGTCGCCGGCCGACGCGCATGGCGATGTTGGCCATGTGGCAGAGCGTCGCCGACTGGTGTGCGACCTCGACGTCGGCGTTTAAGTCGCCGACCTTCCGGCTGCGGACCGCCTTGATGAAATTCTCGGCGTGCCGGTATTGGCCTCGTGGGCCGCCCGGACCGGCTTTACCATCCTTGAATGTGACTTGCCAACCCTTCCGGCCAATCGATAAGGTTCCTTTGTCGCCATAAAAGATGTCGCCGTTGTCGTGACCTTCCGTCGGGTACGGCGTCCACAGCCGCATCTCGAACATCAGGTACACGTCGTCATATTCGAACGTCGCGATTTGCGTGTCCGGCGTCTCGTGGTCGTCATCGTAGAATAATTGCGTTCCACTGCATGAGACGGCCTTGGGCATCCCCACGCCCAGGCCCCACCGGGCAATGTCAATCTGGTGAATACCGTCGTTGCCGATGTCGCCGGTGCCGTAATCCCAGAACCAGTGCCAGTTGTAATGGAACCGGTTCTTATTGAACGGACGCTTCGGAGCCGGGCCGAGCCACAGGTCGTAATTGACGCCCGGCGGTACTTCGCTATCCGCTTCATGACCGATGGGGCCGCGAAGCTGGCAGTTGATCGCCTTGGCCATCCGAATCTTACCCAGTTCTCCCGACTTGAGATATTCGATCCCCTCGCTAATCCCCTCAGAAGAACGAGATTGCGTACCGTGCTGGACCATTTTACCGTGCTTGCGCGCCAGGTTCACAAGATAGCGCCCTTCGGCGATGGTATGGCTGACGGGCTTCTCGACGTACACATCTTTGCCCGCGATGACGGCGGCCGCGGCGATGGGCACGTGCCAATGGTCCGGCGTGCCGACGGCGACGATATCGATGGATTGATCTTCGAGCATCCGCCGATAGTCGCCGTAACCGGTGACTTCCACATTGCGGTCTTTGAATTCCTTCACTCGCTTATCCAGGGCGCTTTGATCCACGTCGCACATCGCGACAATTCGCACGCCTTCAAGGTCGTTGAATTCTCTCGCAAGGCTGCCTCCCCGACCGCGAACGCCCGCGACGGCCATGCGAATCGTATCGTTCGCCCCTCGCACTCTTGAAAACGGCATAGCTAACGCGGCGCCGGCCGCCACACCGCCGGCCAAAAATTCTCTTCGTGTCAAACGCTTCATAATCAAACCTCCTGTTCAGAAAATAAGGGTACCAGGATATCAGGTTATCAGGATGCAGTTTATCAGGTTCTCAGGGTATCAGGAATGGTTCGTCAAGTCATCCGGATGCCCTAACTCACCTGATATCCTGAGAACCTGATCTCCACTTCCTGATATCCTGATCCCCTGATAACCGCCTCACTATTACTCTATTTTTACAAATTCCCTAAATCGTTCCTCGATCTGCTCCCGCGTTCTGATCCCTTCATAGACGATTACAAGAAATCGAAAATGCACCGTCTCGCCCGGATCGAGGGTGAGGCGGAGCGGGATCACTTTGTTCTTGCGATAGGACTTGGGACGCTGTCTTTGAAAATCGCCCTGGCCCAATGGATTGGCTGAGAATAAACCGTAACCTCTTACGTGCCAATAAGTCGGGTAGTTGATGCTCGCAGGATGATTTAAAATCGCGATACCGACGATTTTATCTTTTCTAACACCTTGTAAAGCCACCCACCGGGCGCGCTTGCCCCAGACGTTTTTGGCGGTTTCGTCGCCGTTGGAACTGAAATATCTTCCGGTTCCGGATACGTTTTCTTTCGGTATTGGCCCACCCGTTTGCTTGACTACCCCGGCGTCACTTTCCCGCAGGTAATCGCTGAGCCGAATGGCGAACATGCCTTCTTCAATATCTTCAAAGATAATCTCTTTATCTTTGGCTGTCAGGTCGATGTTAAAATCAATCGCATATTCATCCTCGTGCTCGCCGGCGAAGAATACCATGGTCCTTTTTTCCTCTAAAAGGACCTGTTCCTTATCGTCGATCCAGTGGGAAACGGCTGAGAGTTGTCCCCTACCGGCGCCGCCGGTCATCTGCGTTATCTCTGCATGTCGGATTTGGGGCGGCGTAGCGGCGTTTCTCCAGAAATTGATACCGTTAACCTTGTCCACAGCAAAGAAGATACCCACGTGATGCTCGTGGTCCATACTCCCGCCCTCCATCTCCACAAGCGGGACTCTTCGAGAGACTTCAATGCCGGACGGCGTGCATACCGGCGCCAGAACCGGCTTGGTTAATTCTCCGCCAAAATGATAAGAAGTAAAAGGCTTACCTCCGATGGTGACCTCGATCCGATGGTGGCCTTTGAAAAAGTCCACTTTCGGCAACTCGGATCGAGCTTCCGTGATAAAAAGATTGATAGCGAAGAGGAATATTACTTTTTTCATATCATTCCTTTCATCTTGAACAAGCAGCCATCATACCAGGAATCTTCGGGCAAATCATTGAAAAATTATAATGCGTCGAAGAAGAAGCGAGAAAAGTTTGGACTTATGCAAACAAAGACGCTATTGAAGAGAATTTAGCAACAGAATATGCAGCAGAAGCCTGAACAGGAGTAAAGATAATGCTTTATGCAAAATCAAAATTGAGCAAGTGTATCGTAATGCTCGTAGCAATGGGTCTGACGATGTGTATTGGGATTCCAAAGGCTGAAGCGGCAACGTTGTACGCCGGGGTAGCCGTGCGGAATATCACTGCGGACACCCCGACCAAACACGTTCACGACCCGCTCTATGCGAAAGCCCTGGTTTTGGATGACGGCACAACGAAAGCAGTTATTATTTGTGCGGATATCATTACGGCTACAGAAACACGGACCTCAGAGATTCGCCGGCGAGTTCACGAGGAACTGGGTATCAACCCAAAGAATATACTGCTTAACGCCTCCCACAATCATAACACATGGAATCAGATGGCGGAGGATACCAACGAACGCATTGTGCAAGCCGTCAAGCAGGCCGCCGGCGCAATGGTTCCCGTGACCATCGGTGTGGGTGCGGGGCACGAAGACCGGATCACGATGAATCGTCGGCTCAGATTAAAAAACGGAAAGGAATGGACGATTCGCCGGGCCAATCCGTCTCCACAGGACAGCGACGTCGTGGGCTTGGGGCCGATGGACCCGGAAATCGGCATCGTTCGGCTGGACAAAGTCGGAGGGGGAACCCTGGCGGTGCTGTATAATTTCGCGGTGCACTCCTACGGCGGCGTGCCTGACGGGGCAGTCACGGCGGATCTTCCGGGTTTTGCGTCGAAGCTGATCGAAGAGGCCATGGGATCTGGAGCGATCGCCCTTTTTGTCCAGGGGGCTGCGGGAGATATTACCCCCATCCGCTACAAAGATTTCGATGCGCCGCCGCCCACCGAGCAGCTTGGAATGATGCTGGGTATGAGTGTCATCACCGCAGCCGGGAGATTGCCGATGAAAAAACAAGGGAGTATCAAGATCATCTCGGAAACCATCGAGCTCCCTAAAAGGCAAGACCTTGCAACTCGGATTGAATCTCTGGAAAAACAGCAGGAAGAGATTCTACAGTTTTTCACAGGAATCGGTTGCGGCGCTCATGGAGCGGGGACAAGCCTGAACTTCAAAAGCTTTCTTCCGCTCTATCTCAAACAGTCGATCGACCCGAACTACCCGGCTTATTCTTCCTATTTATACCTATCGGAGCAAATGACGGGGCGGGAAGATTTGAAACTGCTGGATGAAGCGAATGAAATACGCGTGGGTAAATATCTGCAATGTATTCACAAAATGGAGGAACTGATCAGAGTCCGAACGAATCTGCAGATTCTCAAAGGGCATCTGAGCCAGGACGATCCGAAGCCCATTACCGCTGAAATACAGGGATTCCGAATCGGCGACTTCGTGCTGATCACCTTTCCCGGGGAGCCGTTTGCGGAAGTGGGTCTTCGGCTCAAGAAACAGTCGCCATTCCCGCATACGTTTATCGCCGCGTATTCCAACGGACACGTCGGTTACGCGCCAACCGCGGACGCCTATGAGAACGAAGCGTATGAAGATGCACTGACCCGGCTGGCCCCGCAATGGCAACAGATTTTTGAAATAAAAGTCCTGGAAATGATCCGGAAACTACAATAATCCATCGTCAATTTTTTTCTCATTGTTCTAAAATTTTGATATGATCGTGGGGGCTTTGACTCAAAACGTATGAAACTCGATTGGTACGGCGGTGGCAACATGAAACTCAAATCATGGTTCATCTTAAGTGCGGCATGTGTCCTTATCATTACTTCACGAGGCCCAGACGCATTGGGGCGTGAGATTCACGTGGCTAAAACGGGAACCGATACCGGATCCGGCAATCAGGCAAATCCGTATCTGACTATCAGCAAAGCGGCGTCCGTGGCCCAGCCGGGCGATATCGTGACGGTTCATGCCGGTACGTATCGCGAGTGGGTCAAGCCGCCCCGAGGCGGCACCGCAGAGGACAAACGGATTACTTACCGAGCCGCACCGGGCGAGAAAGCCGTCATTAAAGGCTCCGAACGAATGACCTCCTGGAAAAGCAAAGGTAATGGCGTTTGGGAAGTCGAATTGCCCAATACGTTCTTTGGCGATTCCAATCCCTATGCGCTGAATATCTCCGGGGGCTGGCTGAATTACGGCCAGTGGCATCATCGCGGGGACGTTTATCTCAATGGTGAAGCGTTCTACGAAAAACAGACCGCCGAAGAAGTCAATCAGACCGAGCAAAGCTGGCATTGCCAGGTCACTGATGAGGCGACGGTCATTCGGGCGAACTTCGGCACAGCCAATCCCAACTCAGAATTAACCGAGATTAACGTTCGTGAAAGTCTTTTCATGCCGGAGATCACCGGTCTGAAATATATCACGGTGGACGGTTTTCACTTTATGCACGCCGCGGCGAACTGGGCGCCCCCGGTGCTGGAATTGCAAACGGGCGCCGTCGGCCCGCGGATGGGAAAATACTGGATCATCCAGAATTGCACGATGGTCAACGCTCGTTGTGTCGGCATTATCTTAGGACACGCACCGGGCGTGGATTACAGTGACATCGACGCGTTCGGGGACCATATCGTCCGCAACAACATTATCCGGCGGTGCGGCCAGGCGGGTATCGCGGGACAAAAAGGTGCGACGCGATCCGTCATCTCGGGCAACTTCATCGAGGACACCAATTACCGCCGGGAGTTCGGAGGCTGGGAGACGGCCGCGATCAAGCTCCACAACAGCGTCGATACCGTCATCATAGGCAATCTGATCCGCGGGGTTTATCGCCAGGAACAAGCCGCCTACGGCATCTGGATGGACTACGCTAATCAGGGAACGCGAATCACACGCAACGTCATTTATAATACGGAAGCGGAAACCATCTTTTTGGAGATGAATCACGGCCCGGCCCTGATCGACAACAATATCCTTATCGGAAAAGGAATGAGAAGCAACTCCGAAGCGACGATCATCGCCCATAATCTGCTGGTCGATAGCCAATACACCTATCAGCCGGACACAAAACGACGTTCCGCGTATTACAAGCCGCATACGACCATAGACGTCGGACACAAGACCGGCACCGCCCAGGATGAACGATGGTACAACAATATTTTTGTCCGGCGGGGCCTCGACAACGTTAAAAACGCGCCGGGCTATGCCTCGAATTACAATGTTTTTCTCGAAGGCGCCAAGCAAAGCACCTTCGGCGATGAACATAGCATCATTGATTCCTACGTCACGGAAGTAGCCGTGAAAGATCACCCGCTGGGTGCTACAATTACATTTTCCGTCAATGATGCGCCATTTCGCGTACATAGTCCCTGGATCAACGCCGATCTCGTGGGAGTCTTTTCGACCGTCGGGCAAACCATCGAGGATCGCAACGGTCATCCCATTTTAGTGGACACTGACATTAACAGCAGGAAATTTACCAAACCGATTCCCGGTCCGTTAACCGATTTAAAACAAGGCAAGAACACCGTGACATGGACGTTTAACAATATTAAGTGATCTATACTGACTATCCTGCGTTGTCATCCCTGCGAAAGCAGGGATCCAGTATGCTTGGACTATGTGGATTCCCGCTTCCGCGGGAATGACAACTTACAAATTGAATGAGATGAAGTTTTAGGAGACACTATGACTTTTCTGGGTTTGCATTACGCCATTTGGATTGTATTGATTCTCTATTTCGCCGGGATGCTCCTGATGGGCTGGTGGAGCAAGCGAGGCACGCATAGCCAGGAGGGCTATCTGCTGGGTAACCGGCAGTTCGGCTCGCTGATGATGATCATGCACGCCTTCGGGGCCGGAACGCATCCGGGCAACGTCGCGGGCGTCATGAGCGCCGCCATCGTGAGCGGCGCCTCCAGTATCTGGGTCTCGTGGATGTGGCTGTTCGGCACGCCGTTCTACTGGCTAATCGCGCCGGTTATCCGCCGGATGCGGTGTCTGACAATGGCCGATTATTTCGAGGAGCGCTTCGGCAAATCCGCCAGCGTGCTCTACATTATCGTCGCCGCGGTGGGGATGATCGTCTTTCTCTCCGGCGTTCTGATGGCGACCACCCGCACAGTACAAGGTATGATGGGAAAATCCGCAACGCCGGATAGCGAAGCGTGGTTCTTCGGCATTTTATTCGTTAGCACGGCGGTTTTTATTATCTACAGCTATTGGGGCGGGATCATCGCGGCCATCCGAACCGATATGATCCAGGGTTTGATGATTATCGCCCTGTCGTTTATTGCCATCCCGGCGGCGCTTCGCCTGCAGGAAGTGGGCGGCCTGACCGGGATGCTCTCGACGTTAGGCGCGCAGGACGGCGACTTACTGAGCCTTTTCGATCCGAAAAGCTTCAGCCTGACAACGGTGCTTTTACTCAGTATCAACGCCCCGCTCACGGCGCTGGCCTTCCCGCATTTAATGAGCGTCTGCGGCGCGGGGCGAACCGAATGGGAGGGACGGGTCGGCTTCACCTACGGCAATATTCTCAAGCGCGTCTGCACCATTGGCTGGTGCGTGCTCGGTTTGTGCTGGCTGGTGCATCTGATCAATACCGGCTCGGAAATCCAGCAGGACGCCGCCTTTGGTAACTCCATCCGGCATCTGCTGCCGCCGGTGCTTCAGGGTGTCATGCTCGCGTGCGTCATGGCCGCGGCCATGTCGTCCGGCGACGCCGTCCAGGTGACCGTGGCCGGACTGTTCAGCCAGAATATCTACCGCGTCTTCATCAATCCGAAGGCCAACGAAAACCAGTTGGTGCGCGTGACACGCATCGTCGGGGTATTCATCGCTCTGCTGTCCCTCGCGGGGGCAATCCTCATGCGGCACAGCCTCGTCAAAGCGATTCTCGACTATTTCAATATCCTGAGCTTGGTCGGCATCTCGACGGCGATGGGGCTGCTCTGGCGGCGAATGAATACGACAGGGATGTTCTGCAGTACGATTGCCGCCGTGGCGACTTTCGTTCTAACCCGATATGTCATTGAATGTACCAAGGATATCCGTGCCGTCACGATCGGCCTGCCGATCCTGGCCGGCGTTGCCGGGGGTGTCGTCGGTAGTCTGCTGACAAAGCCACCAAGCGCCAACGTAATTGAAAAGTTCTTTAAGAAAATCTACGTTCCCATCGGCTCGGACAAGGATTTGGACCTCCCGCTCGACGAAGCCGTGCCGGCCTCGAAACGATGGTTCACCGGCGGCGGGCTTTTCATCGTCAAGCCCTCGCGCCAGTCCTGGGTGGGCTTCGTCGTTACGCTGGCGATCTGCTTAGCCTGCGTGCTGGTCATGTTGGCCATACTCATATAATTCCTATTACGGATAATATTTGTCATTCCCGCGAAGGCGGGAATCCATTCCTCAGGTCTGGACCCCTGCCTTCGCAGGGGTGACATCTTTACCTCTTTACATCTCGTAATAGACACTCAATATTTAAAAGGGGAAGCATAATGACGCGGCAAATCGGCCTTATCGGTATCGGCCTTGTCGGTATGGCGTTGGCGGAGTCCCTGCTGAAAGCGGGATTCAAAGTCGTCGGTTATGATATCGACTCGGAACGATGTATCGAATTCGAGAAGCTGGGTGGTCACACTGTTACGAGTCCGGCTAAGGTCGCAAGCCGGGTCGAACATCTTATCCTTTCACTTCCCGATACAAAAGTCGTCAGGCAGGTCATTGAAGGCCCTAACGGTGTACTGAAAGCAGAGCCTTTGCCCAAATACATCATCGACACGACGACCGGAGATCCCACTGAAACAATGGGGATCGCCGAACAGTTAAAACAACGAGGCATCGATATGCTGGATGCAACGATCTCCGGTTCGAGTCGGCAGGTCAGGGAAAAAGTCGCCGTTTTTATGGTGGGAGGTGATAAAACCACTTTCGAGACGTGCCGGGATATTTTCACGGCTCTTAGCGAGAAAGTCTTCTACGTAGGCCCTTCCGGCCACGGCTCCAAGGCGAAGCTCGCCAGCAATTTGATCCTCGGACTGAACCGCCTGGTGCTCGCCGAAGGACTTGTTTTTGCCGAAAAGCTCGGCCTTGACTTAGCGGCTTTCCTTGAACTTCTCAAAGAAACACCCGCTTATTCGGTAGTCATGGATACTAAAGGCGAAAAGATGCTCAAAGGCGACTTCACGCCCCAGGCCCGAATCCGGCAACATCATAAGGACGTCTCCTTGATTCTGAAGTATGCCGAAACAGCCGGGCAGGAATTACCCCTATCGAACGTGCATTTGGATATCCTGACGAAAGCCATTGCCGCGGGGGATGGTGATCTGGACAATTCCGCCGTCATCAAAGAGATACGACGACGAGACAAAATCAAGAGGTAGTTTGGAAACAGAACCAAGCGATTAAGCTTTCGGATTTTCCTGGGCGAATTTCATGCCAACGACATATCGTCTCAAAGCGTTCTATTTCTCCGCAGCCAGCCGACCAGCACGGCCCCCATACTGCCCAGCAGCAATGCGCCGGGTGAAGGAACGGGATTCGACGGCCCTACAGGACGAAAGGCGACGTTGTCCATCGCAAACCGCTCGGCCGAATTCTTGTCAAAATCGACGACCGCCTGACGGATCGGTGCCCCGCGATATGTGAACTGACCTTCTGTAAATCCTACGAGAGGAGATGTACTTACGGGAATCACACCCAGTGAAAAAAGGTTCGTATTGAAAAGCTCGACCGTCAAACCGGGATCGAGAGGTTCATGGGTCAATAAAGCAACGCCGAATTGAAGCTCATCGGTCGGTTCCGGGGTAAATTCGAGCGTTAGCTTGCCTGCCGCGTTACCTTCCAATGACGGATCTTCCAGAAATGTGGCGATTCCCGGCCCGAACGAGTTATATTCGGCGTCGGATGAAGGACTTGCCCCAACAGTGAAATGAAATGTGATCCCCATATAACTTAAATCGTTAACAGGTTGATTTGGCAACTCAGAGAAATCCAACGTGACAGTCGCTTCTGAATTTCCTGTTGAGATCAAGCCCACTGCCATACAAACGATAATGAGCCTCTTCATTCTGGTTCTCCTTCACCGAACGAATCGTACGGTTTTCTGTAGCATCCATACACCTGAAACAAGCGCACGATAAACCCTCGATTTGGAGGAATCTGCGCGCCTCTTTTAAGTGCTTCGAATCAGGCATTCGGTGAATTCAAGTTAAGTCGTACAAAAACCGCGAGTGAAAAGTGAACGGTGTGCTCCACTCACGAGGTCGGGTATGCAGCTTTTTACCATCATCATGTCATTTATCGCCGCATGATCCCGGTCAACTCTATAGCCTTGATTGACAAATCCCCATTATTGTTGTAATCAAGATAGTCCGAAAACCATATACGCCACAGAGCTGAAAGATATTTAGCCCTCGACCCTATTTATGTATTTGTCCTACTTACTTCATCCTACCGCCGGGCTAAGATCGCATGGCATCATACAAAGCAGATCCGCGCCCTATTCCACTGCCTCATAACTCCTTTTATATTAAGTAGTTTAACACATATCCCGGCGTAGAAATCACACGAACAATCCATACCCATTAGGACTTCTCACAAACGAAATTTAGGATTTCATACGCCAGCTTATACTCATTTTATCGGGCATACAAAACGAAATAGTTGAGCCAAAATTCTTATAATCCCAAATTTATCAACTATTTATATATTCCATATTACCCATACCATCATATATTTGATTTCCAAAAGGACAAGAACTATTTTTCCTATATTTTCAAATTCATTAAAAAAATTTCAAGACACCCGCTTTTTCTATTAACGTTATATCGTTAACACGACTCTTAAAAGAGGAACAGAATTCAGGTGCATGAGATGATTCCACGGGTGGAGAATAAACTGTGGTCTTGGAAATCACCAAAAAAGAATTTCTTCTCAACGTGATGACATTCAAATTCGCGGTGGGAACCATCCTGTGCGTGGTTCTTATGGCTGTCTTTATGCCGGTGCTCGTGAATGATTATCAGCAGCGGCTCAAAGACTACAATACAAATGTCTCGGCAACCCAGAAACAGCTTCAAAAAGCCAAGGTTTACGAGACCCTTCTTTTGGGATGGAATCATTTTGTGTATCGCCCCCCTACCATTTTCTCCACGTTCAGTAAGGACATCGCACACCAGGTGGGCGATTCCGTCGCCATCGGCTATTTCCGTATTCCCGAACTCAGCGCGGGTATAAAAGAAATCAATCCGTATATCTCCATCTTACCCACTCTGGATATTTCTCTTATCTTTAAAATTATCATTAGCGTTTTAGCCCTTCTGGTCGCTTGTGACGTGATATCCAACGAACGAGAACAGGGCACATTAAAATTAATGCTCTCAGCCGGCGTGGCTCGACATCAACTTTTAACAGGTAAGCTGTTAGCAGGATTGATGACGTTATTTATTCCCATTACGATGGCATTTGTTATAGGACTTATGATTTGGCAGTTTTCGCCGATGATCGATCTGACGGGCGCCGACTGGGCGCGGATCGCCATACTGTATCTTGCTTCACTGCTTTTTATTTCGGTCATGTATCATTTCGGTCTATTCGCATCGTGCCTGACGAAACGCTCCTCGGCGTCCCTTTTGCTCACCTTGTTTTTCTGGATGTTCTTCATCGTCGTCTTACCGAATGCAAGCCTTCAATTTGTTACGTATTTGAGGCCGCTCGGGCCGGAGGATACAATAGACGAACAAGTGAAGGAGATCAGGGAAAGACAACAAAAAGAAAGCCAGGAACTTGAGAAGCAAGTCCCCTGGAAAGGAGAAACGATCGATATCGACGAAGGCATGGGCCTGTATTATTCGATCTGCGATCAGGAAGCCATCGAAGCCCGGCAAAAACGCAACGCCGTCCTGAAACCCCAAAGTATCCGACATGTCGAGGAACGATGGAAAGTGCAACATACCACGACTGAACACCTTTTCAAACAGAAACGATTATCCGACGCTTTTTCCTGGGCTTCCCCGATCTCGCTCTACGGCTCAATAACATCGACTTTGGCCGGGACGGATGCTTCGAACTGTGAAGATTTTATCAAAGCGGCCAGAGAATACCGGCTGGAAGTCATCGACTATATTCGGTCGAAAACCGACAATTTTTCATTGCCTTGTTTTTTCACCCCCTTCGACGCGGTCGATACACAAATCATCAAAAAGTATAACGATCCGAAAACGGACGCGAAAGACGTTGAAAAGTGGAAAGAGCTCAAACAAGCTCAGGCCAAACCCATTAACCTCGAAGACTTTCCGCCTTTTGCGTGGAAGCCGGATGTTAGGACCGCCATCGCCAGGACGATTCCGAGCCTGTCGGCATTATTTATCATCAATGTACTATTGTTTTTATTTTCGTTTGTCGCCTTTCAGAAATACGACGTGAGATAACCGTATGACGTTCAAAATAATCCGAAAAGAAATCCTGCAAAACCTCTTAAGCTACCGATTTATCTTCTCGCTGCTTTTGATCGTTATTCTTTTCGCCTCCAGCGGTTTTGTGTTTGTGGCCGGGCACAAAACGCAGTCAGAAAATTACTGGGATAAAACCAACAAAAATCTTTCCGATTTTCGCGAACAGGCGGACCAGCTTTACAAAATAGCGTTCTATAATCATGATATCTGGAGAAAGCCGAAGCCGCTGACGTTCTGTGTCGGCGGGCAGGAAAAGTCATTACCGAATTGCTTCGGGACCAATGCCTTCGCTTCAGTGTGGCGAGTCAAAGGCCGGCATAACTTTCTCCTGCGCCAATTCGGCGATCTCGACTGGGTGTTTATCATTTCATTGCCTTTGAGCTTTTTGACGCTTTTTTTAACATACGACAGTATCTGTGGTGAAAGGGAAGCCGGAACGCTGCGCTTGATCCTCTCAAGACCGATTCCCAGATCCAAGATTCTTCTGGGTAAATATACCGGCGCCATGATCACGATAACGATGCCGTTATTCGTGGGGCTGTTCGTGAACCTGATTATTGTTTATTCATCCGGCGTCATCGAATTAAACGCAGACGACTGGCTCAAAATGGTCGTTATTGTCCTTTCATCGATCCTCTATTTATCCATTTTCGTACTGTTGGGGATATTCATATCCGGGAGGATGGCTTACCCGACGAACAGCATGGTCGCCCTTTTGCTCATCTGGGTCGGACTCGTCATCCTCCTACCCTGTCTCGGGCGAGCGGTTTCCGACGTCTTTTACAAAACGCCGAGCGATGCGGTATGGACACGGAAATATTCTGACATGGTGGATCAAAGGGATCGCGACGCAAAGGCAGGCAAATTCGGCGAAAATGCTACCAGCTTAGAGCCCGATCCCAACCATCCCTCGGTGAATCCTCCCGCCGCTGCCCGATATTGGAATGCCTTCATGGTGGGTGTCATGCAACAGCGCGAAGACGAGCATAATCAACGTGTAGCGCAGGCGCTCGCAGGTCGAAGATATGCATATCTCTCACCTTTAGTAATTTATCAGCAAGCGACTGAAGCGATTGCGGGAACGGGAATTCATCGCTGTCGAAATATTTGGGAACAAATTACTCGTTACAGACATCAACTCAAGGACTACGTCCTTTCTCAGGATGCCGAAGATCCCGGCAGTCTTCATCTTCTCTTTTGCATCGATAGTGCGGTGAAAGGCTGGAACGCGATATCCAAAAAACCGGTGGATTTCGATACGGTGCCCAAATTTCAGGAGAAAGAATGGTCGATTGGGGAGTCTTTGCGATTGGCCGTTTGGGATATTGGATTCCTGATGATCTTCAATTTAGCCCTCTTTGCGGCCTCCTGGGTTTCCTTTATGAAATACGATGTGCGATAGAAGCGGAACAAGGGAGAAAAACATATTTTTTAAATTTCCCCGAACTATAGTTGACATCGCATAGTATGTATTACATAATAAGAAAAACAAAGTAATAATTCAAACAGACCGATTTTTATTGTCATCCCTGCGAAAGCAGGGATCCAGGAACGGTACGAATGAAGTGGATTCCCGCCTCCGCGGGAATGACAAAGCGTTTTATGTT
>JAFGTG010000040.1 GCA_016934255.1 Sedimentisphaerales bacterium | reverse complement strand
CTTCGGATTTTAGAAAGAAAAAATCAAGACAACAGATTTTTTCTTTCCAAAAGTATGCCTAACCTCCAATTTTGCAAAAGTCTTGTTCAGCATAAAGAGATCTGAAAGGGTAATCTATTGAGGACTGTGAAGCCGAAAACGAAATCATCATTCGATCAACAGGGTGAGTCTGATAATTTTCGCTCTTCAGGGGCCGCATCGTTCCGAGACAGGTTACAGCTTATCAGACGCAACACGCATTTCGGCGCATTCTTTCTGCGTCAGTTAAAATTTCTGCCGTTTGGAGTTCTGTTTATCGTTGCGTTGTTCTTTATTGTAAAAAACATCCTGATTTCTCCTAAGGATGCTCAACATTTCCGAGAAGATATTCTGGCTTATATGCTGTTGACGGCATCGGGCCTGGGGCTGGTGAGCGTTTGGATCGCCAGAAGGGTATCTCGCCATTTCCGGAACCAATGCCAGAATTTTCAAAAACAATTTGAAGCCGCAGTTGCAAGCGGTGAACCGATCCGGCGAGAGACTCTGGACTATGAGGAATTCGATATCTTCAGACAGGCCATCAACAGGATGCTGGACGCTTTAGGAGCTAAAGAGGATCGTTTTCGTGGTATTTCCGAGTGTATGACGGATTGGATCTGGGAAGTGGACGCACAGGGGCGTTATACGTATAGTTCGAATCGAGTTAAAGATTATCTTGGCTATACGCCTGACGAGGTTCTCGGAAAGACCCCCTTTGATTTCATGGAGCCGGAAGAAGTCGAGCGTGTTGGAAAACTTTTTCAGCAATTCATCAGAAAGGAAGAATCATTTACCAACCTGGAAAATTGGAATCTGACCAAGGAGGGAAGGCGGATTTGTTTGCTGACCAACGGCGTACCGATACTGGATAGGCAGGGAACGTTTATCGGTTATCGGGGTGTGGATACCAATATTACCCAGCAAAAGCTGGCGGAAGAGGCTTTGCAGGAAGAGCAGAACAAACTTCGCACGATCACGGAGATAATGGATGGCATGGAGGCCATGCTCTCGATTCAGGACAGGAATTACACTATTATTTATCAGAACGACCTGATGGCGCGTTCGAACGGCGGACTCGGGGGCAAGTGCTACAGGGTTTACGAAAAGAAAGACCAGGTATGCGAAGGTTGTCCCGTGGCGAAAGCGTTCGAGGACGGTCAAATCCACTCGTCGGAAAGAGAAGTCGAGAAAAAAGAGGGCGGGATCGGTTGTTTTGATATTACCGCCATTCCCGTGAAGGGCACTGCCGGTGAGATCACATATTGTGTTGAGGTCGTCAGAGACATCACGGAGCAAAAGTGGGCGCAGGAAGCCCTGGAGCAGAGCGAGAAGCGCTCGAGAACTTTATTGGACGCCAATCCCACCGGCATTGTGGTAATCGACGCGGAAACCCATGTGTTTCTTGACGCCAACTCCGCGGCGCTCGACATGATTGGCGCTTCAAGAGAAGACGTGTTAGGCCACAAATGCGAAAAATACATCTGTCCGGGCGAGCCTGGGCAATGCCCGATGAGCGATTCAGAAGAAAAGACCAATAAAGCTGAGCGCGTGCTGAGAAAGGCCAACGGCGGGGAAATGCCTATTCTCAAGACGGTGGTTCCGATCGAGCTGGGCGGATGTCAGTGCTACCTCGAGAGCTTTGTCGATATCACTGAGCGAAAGCAGGCGGAAGATACGTTGCAAGAAGAGAAGAACAAGCTCCGCTCGATCATTAATGCCATAGATGGCATGGATGGAATGCTTACGATTCAGGACCGCGATTATAATATCATCTATCAAAATAGTATTGCGGAGCGTGTGTTTAACGGGGGACTGGGAGAAAAGTGTTATAAAATATATGAAGGCAAAGACAAAGTCTGTGAAGGTTGTCCCGTAGAGATGGCGTTCAGGGACGGAAAGTCTCACACATCGGAGAGAGAAGTGACCGTTCTGGGAGATGAGGGAGAGATTACGTATTTCGATAATACGGCACATCCGGTGAGAAATGCGGCGGGCGAGATCACCTCGTGCGTCGAAATGGTCCGGAACGTCACAGAGCGCAAGTGGGCGCAAAAGATGAGAGAACGCTTTATCGATCAGCAAAGCCAACTCAACCGCCTGCAGCAGGAATTGCTCGGTCCCGGTGGATTCAAAGACAAACTCCAAAAAGTAACCGATGGGGTGGTCCAGATCTTTGATGCCGATTTCTGCCGTGTCTGGATCACGAAGCCGGGCGACTTGTGCGACTCCGGATGTATCCACGCGCACGTGACGGAGGGCCCTCACGTTTGTCAGAATCCGGACCAATGTCTGCATTTAGTAACCAGTTCCGGGCGTTATACGCACATCGACGGACAGGAACACCGGCGCGTGCCCTTCGGCGGCTATTTGATCGGGCGCATCGCTTCGATGGAGGAAAGCAAATTCCTGACAAACGAGGCGGCGACCGATGAGCAAATCCACAATCATGACTGGGTCAGGGAGTTAGGTCTGACGTCTTTCGCAGGCTATCAGCTCCATATGTCCGGCGGGACAACCACAGGCGTCCTGGCGCTCTTTTCCAAGCATCCCATCACCCCGGAAGAGGATGTCTTATTGGAAAACCTGGCCAACGCCACAGCCCAGGTTATCCAGAGGGCTCAGGCGGAGGAAAAGATCCGGCAATTAGCCGCCCTCATCGAACAAACCCCGGAAGGAATCGCCGTCGCGGACCTGGAAGGAAAAGTACTCTTCCTGAACAGTGCATGGGCGAAGATGCACGGATATGAGTACGGTGACGAATTATTGGGTGAGCATCTAAAGATTTTCCACACGGAGGAGCAATTACAATCAGAAGTCTTGGTGTTCAATGAGCAGGTCAAAAAGCATGGGCACTGTACGGCTGAAATAGGGCACGTACGCAAAGACGGCACGACGTTTCCCACCATGATGATCATTACTCTGCTCAAAGACGAGCAGGGAACACCCTATGCACTGGCCGGTTCGGCTCATGACATTACCGAACGCAAACATTTCGAACAGCGCAAGACGGAATATATGGAGGAGCTGAAAAAAGCCACCTGTCCGTTCAATGAGGTTCACCTGTCCGGACGTGTTCTTGTCGCCGAAGACGACGATATGAACCAAATGGTCATCTCGGATATGCTAAGAAAAATGGGATTGCAGATCACGATCGTCGATAACGGGAGAAAGGCCGTGGAACGGGCCACCTCCGAATCGTACGACCTGATTCTTATGGATATGCATATGCCGGAACTGGACGGCCACGTCGCCACCGAAACGCTACGGCAAAAAGGCCTGACGCTACCGATCATCGCCTTTACCGCCAGTGTGATGGAAACGGAGATTAAACAATGCTACGACGCCGGCTGCGATGATTTTATCGCCAAGCCGGTGGATATGGACGAGCTATGCGAAAAGCTGATGAAGTATTTGCCTCAAAACAATAATCCAACAGTCCCGCAAGCGCCTGGGGACAGCGAGAAAGTCGTCGAATTCTCGCACGAGGCCGCAACGGATCATGGCAGCGCCGAAGAGCAAATAGAATACGGTTGCATTGACCTGGAAGAACTTCACAAACGTGTGAATAATGAAGCGCTGATTCAGAGTATGTTCTCCGTGTTCCTTTATAAGTATCCGTCGAAGGTCGAGCAATTGGGTGAGGCGGTCAAGAGGGCGAACTGTGAGGCGGTTCGTTCCGGCGCGCACGGTTTGAAGGGGGCGGCCGCGAGTATCGGCGCCAAACCGTTGTCACAGGCCGCCTATGCACTCGAATGTGCCGGCCGAGAGGGCCATCAGGAAATCTTCGAAACGCTGTTCGAGACCATTGAAACGGAATTTGAAAATCTAAGGACGTTCATTTCGCGGATGGGTTAACTCGATCTGCTCAAAGGCGCGAACCCTGGCTTCGAAATCCTGAATCAGTATGTCGTAGAAGGAAAACGTACGCCATATCATACCAACAAGCACCGGATTTCCTTCTCAAAGCTGTCATTGAGAATCTATTGGTAACAATAAGATCAAAGGATTATAATACGGAAGAAATGACACGAATAACAGGAGGCAGATATGGACTCGAACAGACATGAAATACGCGTAACCGGGCGCCGGGAATTTCTCTCGAAACTTTCCGTCGCCGTCACGGGTTCTGCTTTGGCCCTCGGAAAAACGTCAAAAGCAAAAGCTGCCGCACGGGATAACACCTCTCCACCCGCGCCGCTTCTACCGACGATCCGGCTTGGCGACCATCGCGTAACACGACTCATCGCCGGCTCGAATCCCATCTCCGGATACTCGTATCTGGGACCGCTGCTCGACCGGCATATGAGAGAGTATTTCACGCCCGAGCAGATTGTCGAATTCCTCTGGGCGTGCGAGCGCGAGGGCATCAATACGCACCAGGGAACAAGCCCGGAACTGATGGCCGGGGTCTTCCGAACGCTGCGGGAGCGAGGCTCGAAGATGCAGTTCATTTGCCTCCATTCCGGCGGATCGCAGAGCGCTCCCGTCAAAAAAGTGGTCGAAAGCACCCGGCCTATCGCCATCGTCCACCACGGCGGCGTGACCGATAGACTATTCCGGCAAGGCAAGCACGGCGAGGTCCTCGATTTCGTCAAACGCGTGCGCGACGCGGGCGTGCTGGCGGGCGTCTCGGCCCACAATCCCGATTGCATCAAACGGATCGCCGACGAAGGCTGGCCGGTCGATTTTTTCATGACGTGCTTCTATTACCTGACCCGATCGCCGGAGGAATTGGAGAAAATGCCGCCGATTGTGACGGTCCAAATCGGCTACCCGTTTTTCGCCGCCGATCCGCTCGAGATGACCAACGTGGCCCGGCAGGTGGAACAGCCCTGCCTGGGCTTCAAGATTTTGGCGGCCGGACGGATGTGCCATAAGGGGAAGCTGGTTCAGGAGGCCTTCAAGTTTGCTTTCGAGCATCTCAAACCCAAAGACGGCGTGATCGTTGGTATGTATCCTCGATTTGAAAATCAAATTCAACAGAACGCCCAATACACCCGCCAGTTCGGGACACTATAGATGACTTCAGGACGTTACGCCTGAATACTTATTAACAATTAAATTCAAGGACAGAACTTATGAACCGACGTGAGTTCTTCAAGGTAGGCACGGCTTTATCTTTGGCGGCGGGTACCGCTGTCTCTGGCGCCGAGACGTTACCCGAAGCCTTCGAAATGGATCCCGAACGCCAAAAGGCGGCGGAGAAAAAGATCGCCGCGGCCCGTGAGGTGGCCCTGAGTATTCTCAAGCCGACGGCCAAACAATTAGAGCATGGGCTGGAGCTCCATGCGAATTCGCTGGTCATCGAGTCGTACGGCTTCTCGCCGCGTGCGGCCGTGGATGGCGAGGCTTTGGCGCGGGCCTATGAGGCTGGGGCGTCCGGCGTGGAATTGGCCGATCTGCGGGAAGAGATGTCGATGACCCGTTACATACACGATATCGGGGAACGAACGGAATACATGACCGCATGGAAAGCGTCGGGAGTCACGTGCATTTTGCAGAACGCCGGCGAGGAGGGCAATGCGATCGACCGGCTCATCAAGCGGCTGGCACGATATACCTACGTGACGGACAGGCTGCGGGGCTTCGTATCCAAAGCGGTCACACCCGACGATATCGTTCGGGCCGGCGAGCAAAATCGCCATTGCCTTTGCTTCTCGGGCAACGGTGTCCCGCTGCCCCAGCGTTGGGTCTCGGTGGAGGATGAGCTGCGCTACATTCGAGTGTTTCACCAGTTGGGCTGGCGCATGGCTCATCTGACGTACAATCGTCGCAATCCGATCGGTGAGGGATGCGGGGAATCAGCCGACGCCGGGCTGAGCGATTTTGGCAAGGCCGTCGTGAAGGAAATGAACCGCGTCGGGATGCTGGTGGACGTGGCCCACACGGGTTGGCAAAGCTGTATCGATGCGGCGAAGGCGTCGGACAAGCCGGTCGTAGCCAGTCATTCCGGCTGCTGGGCGCTCAACAAACACTACCGTTGCAAGACCGATGCCGTCCTCCGCGCCCTGGCCGACACGGACGGCTATATGGGTATCTGTTGTATCCCCCAGTTCCTGGGAGGCAAGGGGGATATCGGCGTCATGATGGACCATATTGATTATGTCGCGAAGAAATTCGGGGTCGAGCGTTTGGCGATTGGAACGGACGTCGCCTATGCATCCACCGCTTCGGCGGCCGAGAACCGCAAGGCGCCCAAACAGCGCACTCAACGGGACGAATGGGAGCATTTATGGCCCGATCCGGACCCCAGCTCCAAGCCGGAAGGGCCTGTGAATCGCGCCCAGCTCAGCATCTCCTGGACGAACTGGCCCTTATTTACGGTCGCCCTGGTTCAGCGAGGCTACTCCGACGATGACATCCGAAAGATTATCGGCGGTAACGTGTTACGGGTTGTCCGTGCGGTGTTCCGGGGCTGAAGGGTATCTTAAGTTTTTTAAGGCTTAAAAACTTGACAGTGTGAACGGGGATCTGTTATTATTCGGAAAGTGTTGGGCAGGTAGCTCAGTTGGTAGAGCAACGGACTGAAAATCCGTGTGTCGGCGGTTCAAATCCGCCCCTGCCCATTGATTTAACCTTTGGGCTGTCAAGACTTTACACTTGGCAGCCTTTTTTGTCAAGAGACTTAAAATCACTGTTGCAACACTTTTGCAACAGATTTTGACATAACCCACGGGCAGTCGCTTGCCTGGCACGGTGGACAAGATCATCTCGAACGCGAAGGTAATACTTGTGCGTTGTCTTAAAATCCGCATGCCCTGCAAGCTTCATCACATCGTACTCACTCATACCTTCAACAAACCAGTTGCAGATGGCCGTTCAGGGAGGCCCGGGGAACGCCGAGTTTTTTTGCACTTTCTTGAGTTCACTGGCCTGTTGAAGGGATCGCAGGGACGTGCAGATCGGATTGAACATATACAACAAGAGCAGCGAGATGTATTGATCCATGTGAAGAAGTCGGTTGCCGGCCAGGTCTCTCTCGCATCCCACGTCACGAAGAGACTCCAACATGTTGGAAATGGCCTTGAAGTATTTGAAGCCTTGGAGTTCGTGTTCTTTTATTTTATGCCTCTTATGGCTCATGAAAGGCATTTAAGCAAAGGTGTAAACAGCGCGCAAGTTTAAAATAGGAAAGATTTAAATATTTTTTTTGAGTCATTCTTTACTCTATAAATCAACGCGCAAGTCTCGTGCCGAACAGGATTGGGACGCACCCTATTTTCTAAATATGTCACCCTGTCAATAATAGGGTGCGTCCCTATTTGATATTATTTTCTAAATATGTCACCCTGTCAATAATAGGGTGCGTCCCTATTTGATCCCCATTTTCTAAATATGTCACCCTGTCAATAATAGGGTGCGTCCCTATTTGATCCATTTGATCCCCTTCGCCGGCCTTTAAGATAAAGAGGCTCGCGCACAGCTTATCGAACACAGTGTTACTTCGCGGTAACCGTCAGCCGCACCGTGGACGCTGGTGGCTTGAGTTCCCATCCGGATTCGGTCCGATGAATTGCAACCTCTCCCAGGATTTTGTCGCTCAGATCGAAAGCCTTCACGGTGATTGCCTTCGCACGAGCAACTGCTTGGATGGTAGCTCGCACATCGTGCGGTGCAAATGTATCATCGGACTGTGCAATCAGGAGTCGGTCCACGTCTTCAATAGCGACGATTGAGAGGCCGTCACCTTCCTTCGCGCGTCGCACGGCGACGCTGCCGGAGGTCGCGATGCCATCGAAGCGGCGCCATGTGCCGCGGCCGTCAATGAAAAGGCACTCGGGTGAGCCGGCGACGTCGTATCGTTTTCCATCGATCGATTCCGAGCACTCGTAGAAACCGTCCGCATCGATGGCGAGCCAGCCGAACGGCGGAAGGTTGTGCGTATCGCCCTGGTGCTCGATTTTCCATGATTCTTCTGCGTTGCCGTTGATCCAGATGCGCAAGTTTTCGGGGTAGTGGATAAAAATTTTCGATTGACGCCAGTCGCCGCTCGCGAACGCCTGAGAGGAACTGACGAGGCCGCGATCTGTGCCGTAGCGGATATCCTGAGGTTTGAGCATGGCATACCTCGATTGAAGCGGCTGGAGCATGTAGTACGATCGACAGGTCTGCCGCATGCCATAGCTTTCCTCGACGAGCCAGCCGATATGGCCGTAAGCGATCGTCGCGGCTAAAAACTGGTCGATGCTCGTGACGACGTTTTCCGGTTTCTGCCAACCTTCTTTGTCTTTGAAGAATTGGCTCGTCCACGGCACGCCAATATCCACGGAGAGCGGGTGCATTTTGAGCAAATCGAAGTGAGGTAAGTACGGATACTTCCACAGTCGCAGATTGCTGTACGTTATGCCATAGTTGCCGACACAAAGACCGGCATAGAGCCATTGATGATTGCCCTCGGACCAGCAGTGGCCGTCGTACACATCCTGATCATGCAAGAGCAGTTCGCCGTAAGCATAGAACGTCGCGGCGAATGTCCCGGCCCCGGGAACGCGGGCATCGAAGTCGGCTCGGTCCCATGGGCTGACAGACGTGTGGACGTCGGTATAAGCGGCATTCGTGCCGAACTTGCTCTGGATGAGCGGGGCGAGCTTGCGGTCCATCTCGACGGCGAAGAGCGCCTTGGGCGAATAGCATCGTGCCCAGGCGGTGACCAGGTTGCCATCGGGTCGGCGCATCACATGGTCCGTGTTCCAGTAGGCGTTGACCGGGGCAAAGTCGGTATAGTTCGTGTAGAGGCCCGACCGCCAACCGAGTGACCGTTGGGCCGCCACGTACTTTTTGAGCGCTTCATCGCCGCCTTTGCCCGGTGCGGCTTTTTCGCGGAACGTAAAGCTTTCACCGCCGTCGCGCCACGAAATCTCGTGGTTGCATTGGGTGAGCATCTCGATGCCGTACGCGCGCAGCTTTTTTGATCGCTCGTGCTCGCGCTGGTAATCGGCCGGGCCCCAGCTTTCCTGCCAAAGGCGTTTGGCCGCCTCGCGTCCGCGGTTTGCCGGAGGATTGGCGATTGTGGCCAGCGTCTCCTCGAAGATCGGCGAAAACGTGACGAAGAATCGCTCGTAGAGATCATTGCGCCGGCCGTCGGTCTTTGGAAGATAACGCACGCCGCCGTTCAATTGAACCTTATCCCCTTCGATTTTGTCCACGACATACGGCGCAGAAGCATTCGAGCGATACCAGTCCATCCAGACCGAGGCGAAGTAAGGGACTTTGCCCTTTGACATCAAGACGTTCAGATGATGACCTCCATAATTCATGTATGGCAACAACAGCAATTCCGGCTTTTCAATACCTTCGATGCGGCCGTACGAGAGTTCAGTGGTCAGTCCGCCGGTACAGATGCAATCTACCACGAGGCTCTTCTGCCATAAACGCACGGTGGAAAGGATCACAACCTCACCGCCGTTCACGGTCGTTCGCCAGGAGGCTTTCAACTCCTCGTCGGTCGATTGCGCTTGAATCAGTCGAGTATCTGCAGGTTCAGCGACGAACGTCAGCCCGGCCTCCGAGATAGCTTTACAAACGGTGTTTCCGTTGAGCTTGACGCTCACGGGCTCCCAGAATCTCTCACCCGTCTTGATCTCATACTCGATCTGCGTGTTCGCATCTTTGTAGATAAGCCGCCAGCCCTCACCCGCCTGTTCCAGCTTCGTGCTAAAATCGGACGTCAGGTTGTCGGGCAAAATCGTCTCCCTGCGGGTGGGAAAGGGTAATCGACCCGCACCGATATTGGCCCCGGGCGATTGGCCGGGGAATGGATCGATGCCACGTTTCGGACGCGGCTTGAAGGAAAGCGGTGCAAAATCCTCTTCAAAGAAGACAAGGTCCTCGAAAAAGAGCTCACGGTCTTCCGTATTGGAGCCGCCCGTGACGCGTATGCCGGCGAAACGGAGGGGTTTCTTGTCGAGCAGATTGAGGGGCAGGACTTTGTGGACCAGCCACCACTCTTTCCAACGGACCTGGGTAAGATCGAGTGTATGTGTCGCGTTGTTCTTGTCCAGGATGAGTAGTGTGATCGTGGTTCGCGGTGTTCCCGGATCGGGCACCCAGGACCAGTTGTTTCCGTAAATCCAGATTGTCGTTGCTGACGCGGCATCGGGGATTGAAAGCGGCGTCCGCGGTCGTAGGACGACGGTGCTCTTCTTCGACGTGCCGCGATAAACGAGCCGGGCGACCGGCGATTCCCACACGCGCTGCTTCTGTGAACCGATCAGGTCCGCGACGGCGCCCTCGGCGCACTCGACCTGCCAGCCTTCGAGGGAGTCAAAATTGACCAGAGGTGTATGTGGCGGTTTGCGGTCGGCCCACACCATCTCATATGGTCTGGCCCCCGGCGCCTCATCTGCCGGCATGGGTTTCGCGGCGTGGGTGGTCACGGAAGACGATTCTCCGTTAGGAGTCCCAAGGACCGCACTCGTTGCAAGGATCAATACGACCCACATAATCCGGATGCCTGTGCCACGCGAAGCCACCATAGATTGAAGCAAAGATTTCATATCCAACCTCACTTTCCAAATGGACACGTCACGGACATGATGGTCTGGTGACGTATCAAGTTATATTCGAACTATCGGGCCACATCGGGAGATAACCTGATCCTGCTCCAGAAGACCAGTGAGATCCAAAAGCCTAATAACGCGACGGACCACATCCCGACATGATCGACGGCGAGACCCGGCACGGGAGCAATGACCATCGCCTTATGGGTTCCCGCCCTGAACGCTTCGCCGATCGAAAAAAAGAGTATCGCGAAGAACAAATGCAGATAGTGTGCACTCAAGGCGAACAGAACGAACGACACGGTGTAGGAAAAAAAAGACAGGATCATCGTTTTTTTGCGGCCGTGGAGGTCCGCCAAGGCGCCGGACGGGATTTCAAAGAGGTTGATACATAATTCCCGGAAGCCGAACAGCACGCCGATCTGAAAAAAAGGGAGGCCTTTTTCCAGAAAAGCCAGCAAGATGAAAGGCGCGAAGTATCTCTGGTTTTTCAGAAAGCCATAGAGCGAAAAACGAAACAGAACGTGCTTCTCGATGTGTTTCTTATTTATCGCGTTGTCTTCCGAAGTTGCGATCTGGGGAACTCCTTGTCCGTTATTCACAGATGAATATCCCAAGACAGGCCCGGGATCTTCCAAATAGATTTGATTGAAATATTACCGCTTGCGGAAAGTCCAAACAACATCAAAATTTCAACTTAGTATCAAGATTTATTTTGACATTTTCAGTAGGCTGGTGCCCTATTCGACGGAAGTTCTTGCTCCATGAATCTTCAGACGATAAGATAACTTTTTCCATGTAACAACCATTAAGGATGAATTGTTGGTTTTTTGAAGTGCTGATTCTTAT
>JAFGTG010000466.1 GCA_016934255.1 Sedimentisphaerales bacterium | reverse complement strand
TATATCCGGGGATTCCGCGGGCGGATCGTGGTGGTTAAGCTCGGCGGAAGCGTCCTCGACGATATCTCTCTGCAAAAGCAGCTCCTGACCGATATCGCCTTTATGTCCACCGTTGGGATGCGGCCGGTCATCGTCCACGGCGGCGGAAAAGCCATCACCCGCGCCATGAACGAGGCGGGTCTCGAACCGGTCTGGGTCCAGGGCCGGCGATATACCGACGAGCGAACCCTGACGATCGCCGAGCATACGCTCGTGCATAAGGTCAATACGCCCATCTGCGAAATGCTGACCGAATTAGGGTGCGAGCCGATGGGACTTCATTCGCTCAGTAGTTGTGTACTATTCGCCGAGACTTTGAGACTGGCCGGCGAAGATGGACGAAAGCTCGATCTGGGTTTGGTCGGGCAGATTGTGAATATCAACGGGCAATTAATCAAGAAATTGTGCGCCGACGGGACGATCCCGGTCATCGCATCGGTCGCCAAAGATCCAACCGGCGGAAAACTGAATGTCAACGCCGACAGCGCCGCCGGTAAGGTCGCCGCGGAAGTGGTTGCGGAAAAGCTCGTTGTGGTCAGCGATACGCATGGGATACGGACCAACATGGATGATCCGGACAGTTGGGTATCGAGTCTGAACGAAGAGCAGATCAAGGAAATGATCGACGCCGGCATTATTACTGATGCGATGTTCCCCAAGGTCGAAGCCTGCATCACGGCTCTGGAAGCGGGCGTCAAGAAGGCGCATATTATCGACGGGCGAATCGCCCATTCACTGTTGCTTGAAATCTATACCGACAAAGGAATCGGAACGCAAATTATAAAGAGTGCCTAAAGTTTGAAGTGACTAAAGTGTCTAAAGTGACATGTAAGTGTCATCCCGAGCGAAGTCGAGGGATCTGGTCTTCGAAGAATGAGATTCTTCGCTGCGCTCAGAATGACAGCATCGCTGTCATTTTAGGCGCTTTAGCTCACTTTAGACACTTCAAAGGGAAATGATTATGACGACACAGGAGACTATTGAATTGTTCGATAAGTACGTGATTGCCAATTACGGCCGGTTGCCGCGGGTTATCGTCAAGGGCGAAGGATGCTACCTGTATGACGCCGATGGCAATAAAATCCTGGATATGTTTCCTGGCTGGGCCGTCAGTGCGTTGGGGCATTGCCACCCCAAGGTCGTCGAGTCGTTGCGCACCCAATCGGGCGAGCTTCTGCATATCGATAATACATTCTACTCCGAGCCGCAGGGCGTGCTGGCGAAGTTGTTGAGCGAGAGGGCCTTTGGCGGCAAGTGCTTTTTCTGTAACAGCGGCGCCGAAGCCAACGAAGGGGCGTTAAAACTGGCCCGTCTGCATACGTCACAGGAAAAGTACAAGTTCATCACCGCAGAAGGCAGCTTTCACGGTCGAACCTTCGCCACGGTTACAGCGACCGCCCAGCCAAAATATCACGAAGGTTTCCTGCCGTTATTGCCGGGTTTTATTTATGTGCCTTTTAATGACGTAGCCGCGCTGGAGTCAGCTTTTAGCGATGAAGTAGCCGCCGTGATGATTGAGCCGATCCAGGGGGAAGGTGGCATTAACGTCGCCAGCGCCGAATATTTACAAACGATTCGCCGGCTCTGTGATGAAAATGGAGCCGTGATGATCCTGGACGAGGTCCAGACCGGCATCGGCCGAACCGGCAAATGGTTCGGATACCAGAATTTCGATGTCGAGCCGGACATTATCACGATGGCGAAGGCCCTCGGGGGCGGCGTTGCCATAGGAGCGATGATGGCTAAAGAAGAGATCGCCGCCTCGTTGGTGCCGGGCAAGCACGCTTCGACTTTCGGGGGCAACTGTTTGGCTTGTGCCGCGGGTATTGCCGTCATTGAGGCGATTGAAGAGGACAAGCTTTTAGAGAACGCCGTGGAATTGGGCCAATACACGAAAGACAGGCTCGAACAATTGAGGGGCAAACACAGCATGATCGACAGCGTTCGCGGCATCGGCCTGATGATCGGCATCCAGTTAACCGGTTCGGGTAAAACCATCGTCGATCAATGCCTAAAGAAAGGTTTGCGGATTAACTGCACGAATGATACGGTTCTGAGATTTATGCCCCCGATGATCGCCACAAAGAGCCACATCGATAATGCGATCAGCATTCTTGACAGTGTTTTGAGTGAGGGAGACTGATGAAAGATTTTCTTTGCATTATGGATTGTCCGGTCGAGCTGCTTGAAGAGTTGCTCCAGCTCAGCGCTCGACTCAAGAGTCTTTATGCTGAGGGCGGCAATGAATCATGTCTATCCGGCCAGACGTTGGCAATGCTCTTCGAGAAACCCAGTCTGCGAACTCGAATCAGTTTCCAGGTCGCCATGACGGATCTCGGCGGTCATGTCATTTACGTCAAGCCCGAGGACATCGGTGGAATCGGAAAGCGCGAGCCGGTCAAGGACATCGCCAGGGTTCTGAGCCGGTACGTCGATGGGATCATGGCCCGAACGTTCGAGCATAGCACTGTGACCGAATTGGCTTATTTTGCGGCTGTGCCCGTTATCAACGCCTTGACGGACTGGGCCCATCCCTGCCAGGCAATGGCGGACGTGCTAACCATCCAGGAGCATTGTCAACGAATCGAAGGAATCAAAATTGCCTTCATCGGCGACGGCAATAATGTCGCTCGATCATTGGCCTATGCCAGTGCGAAGCTGGGCATGAAACTCACGGTCGCTTCGCCGGCCGGTTACGAACTGGATGCTGAGACGATTGAAAAGGTGAATGAGGTATCCCCCCATTGCACTCGGCAGATTAACGATCCGCAAGCGGCGGTTATCGACGCCGATATTATTTATACGGACACCTGGGTCAGTATGGGCCAGGAAGACGAGAAGCAAAAGCGCCGGGCCGATTTCGTCGGCTTCCAGGTGAATGCCGAACTGGTCAAATCCGCACCAGCCGACGTCAAGATCATGCACTGTTTGCCGGCCTACCGCGGATTCGAGATCACGGATGACGTCGCCGAGTCGCCCGGCTCGATCATATTCGATCAGGCCGAAAACCGCCTGCACTTCCAGCGGGCATTGCTGAAAAAGCTCTTGCAAAAATGAGAGAAAGTGACTAAAGTGAACGAAAATGACAACCAAGCTGTCATTCCGAGCGCAGCGAAGAATCTCGATATCGGGGGCCAGATCCCTCGGCTTCGCTCGAGAGGACACTTACGTGTCGCTTTAGGCACTTAGCTTTGTTGTGGGCGATTAGCTCAGCTGGTAGAGCAGCTGACTCTTAATCAGCGGGTCACAGGTTCGAATCCTGTATCGCCCATTGGATACGTTTATTGGGCGGTTATTATCATTGAAAAATTCGAGAGAGGCCGTTTTTCCGGCGTTCGTGGAGAATGGATAAAGACAGGAAAATCGAAGCAGAACCGCTGGAAATCATCGAGCCGATCGGCAAACGCGTGCTCATCCGTAAGGACGAGGATAAAAAGCAAACCAAAGGCGGTATTCAACTGCCGGACAATATCGAAATCCCCACGATTACCGGACGGGTGATAACCATCTCCGCCGAGGTCGAGAATTCGCCGGACATTCCACTCCGACAATACGACAAAGTTCTGTTCAATCCCAAAGGCGCCATCCCCGTCGATTTCGAAGGCGATAATCGTCTTTTTGTCGTTGAGGTCGAGAACGTCGTGGCGGTCTTCAGGAAGTCATAAACACCCATTCCTTGCTTAATATCGTTGAAAGCGCAAGACATCACATGTTGGTGATTGCGTTCGATTTTTGATATTTTCTGAGACTGTAGCATAATTACCTGTTATTAATACTCTTCCGTTCTCTATGAAGTACCTCAATAGTCAGATATCTTCCCATGGCTTGTT
>JAFGTG010000465.1 GCA_016934255.1 Sedimentisphaerales bacterium | reverse complement strand
AAGCCCAACCCCGTCAATTTGCCGGATTCCGGCTGCCGGCGGATCGTGGGCAGGTCCCGGGCGATTTTATTCAGCGCCCCGCTGAGATGAACGGTGCCGCCGAAATTCTGAATATTGCACCACAGCCAGGGTTTGCCGTAGAAAGCGTCTGTTTTGCTCCAGGTGGGATTGGTTTCGCACATCAAATCGAGCACCAACATGCGCTCGTCGGGCACGGCGCCGAACATAGCCCTGGCCTGGGGAGGCTTCCAGAAACCGGGATTATTGGCGAAGAGCCACCCTTGCAGCACCCAGATAGCCTGGGGATCGCTCTGAACCATGCCTTGATAAACCGCCCTCGCGAGGTCCGCCAGATATTGCGGTTCGTCGCTGGGCGGGCGCATCTCGATAAACGTGTCCGCGGCGTAGAGGTGATCCGTACCGAAGCGCTTGGCTTGTTCTTCCATATACACTTTGGCGATTTTTAAGAACAGCGGATCGAGCGGGTCGAGCAGCGATGTTTCCCACTCGATCCAGCGGATTTTATGAAGTTTTGCGTCTGGGAATGTCTGTGCGATGACATGAGGAACGTGTCCTGTAAAGCCTTGCAAAACCGGTGTCATTCCGAACTCGCGTTGCCGGGCCAAAATTCGTTTGGCAAGTTCTTCATGCCGGTCGATCCAGCTTTGGGGAAGCGGTCCGCCCCAGCCGTCCAAACAGCCCATCCATTGAAAGGGCAGATAGGGCGGTCCGGCTAAAAATTCATCAACCTGCGCGTCGCTCATGTCCAGTCGTTTGCACACAGCTTGCCACACCGCCTCCTGGCCGGTCACCGAGAGCGGCATATTCACGCCGTTCAAGGCCATCCAGTCGATGAGCCTTTCCCATTGCTCCCAGTCGTACCACGCTAAAGAGTAACCAAAACAGCAATAGTTCAGAAAATAGCGGTATTTCGCCCAGCTCGTCCGCCGCACCTTTGGCTGAACGAACGGCAGCGGGTCGGGCATGTTGAGCTGGCATCCGTTCCACGAAACATGACAATGGCAATAATACTTAAGATACCAGTTCAGCCCCATGGCCATTGCTACCCCGTTATTACCTCGAATGATGACCTTGTCATCCTTAGTCTCTATCTCAAAAACGTCTTGGCCTTGCTCGGGTGGAATAACCTCAAAGATAAAGCGATCAACATAGCCCGGCAATAATCGTTCGAGGAGCCGGCTCGCGGAAGCGACCGTTTTATCCAACGGCCGATAGTTGACTTCCGCCGCGTCGAGCCGTTTGAGATGCTCGCTCAGCCGAACGACAAACGCATCGTAGTTTCGATTCTCTCGCGGCGACCACAGCACTTCACACAGCGCCGTTGCTCGGGGATAGGCCATATACTCGCGATGTTTCTCGTTGTCGATATATTCACCCCAAAGCTGGCCCTGGCCGCCGAGAATGCGCCGGGCTTGCTCATCGGTTAGCTCTGCTGGAATCGGCTCAAACGAATAGGTCTTTTCTATGGTAATATTGCCGCCGATAGCTCGCGGCTCGTTTTCCTTCGGGCCCTGGTAATAGTCGAAGTAGGTATGCGAGGTGGGCGCCATAACCACATCATGCCCGGCCTTGGCGGCGGTGATACCTCCGGCCTGGCCCCGCCAGCTCATCACCGTCGCACCCGGCGCCAGGCCGCCCTGGATAATCTCATCCCAACCGAGCAGACGCCGACCGTGCCGGGTGAGGAATTCGTCCATCTGCTTGATAAACCAGCTATGCAGCTCGGCCTCGTCTTTAGCGCCTAACTGCCGCTTCAATGCCTGCATTTCCTCGCATTTCGCCCAATGGCTGGTATTCGCTTCGTCGCCGCCAATGTGAATATACGCGCTGGGAAACAACTCCATAATTTCCATCAACACGTCTTGCATGAAGGCCACCGTCTCCGGACGCGGGGCCAAAACTCTCTCGTTGGCCCACCATCGCTTCTCCGGCTCAAGGGCGTTGAGCTTATCCGGATACAGGCCGATCTGAGGATACGAAACGATCGCCGCACCGGTATGGGCGGGCATCTCAATTTCGGGCACAATCGTCACATAGCGCTCCGCGGCGTACCGAACCAGATGCCGAATCTCGTCTTGAGTATAAAATCCTCCGACCTTCTTACCCGAATCCTTTTCCCGGAAGGTCGTGTAGTCCATCCAGGCGCCGATTTGCGTAAGTTTCGGATACTTTTTGATTTCGATCCGCCAGCCCTGGTCGTCGGTGAAGTGAACCTGAAGGCGGTTGAACTTATGAAGGACCATGAGGTCGATAAACCGCTCGAAATCCGGCACGGGGATGAAATGCCTGGCCGGGTCGATCAACAGCCCGCGCCATTGGAATCGCGGTGTGTCGATAATATGCACGCAAGGCACAGACCATTGGACACCTTCGACCTTACGTTGAGTGAAAATCGCCGGCGGCAATAACTGGCGCAGCGTCTGGATGCCATAAAACAACCCGGCTCCCTTCGCGGCCCGAAGCTTGATCGCCTGTTCGGTTACCTCAAGTTCGTATCCCTCATCGCCCAGCTTGTCTTCCAGCGAAGAGACGATATCCAGTTGGATGTTATTGAGCACGCGCTTGCCCGGCTTCAACCGGTATCCCGTCGCCGGCGCGAGGAGTTCGATAAGTTTGGCCGCTTCGATAGCGGCCTGGCCTTCCGCAATGACGTGCGTGGAAGGCTCGATGATAAATACCCCGGCGCGTTCTTCGATAGAGACCGGCATGGGTACGATGTTCACTGCCCCGGCGACGGAAGTCAGGCCGGCGGTTAGCGCTACGATGTGTGATAGGATTCGACTCATAAGATACCTCCCGTTCAATTCAATCTTTCAAGCCTCTTTCTTGTCACCCTGAGCGAAGCGAAGGGTCTCTATTAAATCGCAAAGATTGAGATTCTTCGCTGTGCTCAGAATGACACACCTGTGATATTGTGGTTTTGTTAGAATATGTTAGAATATCAGGAAATCAGGAGATCAGGAAGGGGATATCATGAAAAATCAGAATATCAGGAGATTCCCGCCACGGGTTATTATGTCACCGAAAGCTATTGCATGATTCGGATCGAATGTTTAAAATGACAAGACGTCTGCAACGTTGAAGGTTAGGCTGTTATTATTAAAATTCGTAGTGACCGTTTTTTGTTGTCATCCCTGCGAAGGGCAGTCCCTATGGGACACCTTACGGTGGGATCCAGAAACGTAACGAATGGAGTGGATTCCCGCCTTCGCGGGAATGACAGGTTATGTGATGTCCTTTGAAATCGCCGGATTAAAATTTCGTAATCCGTTTATCGTCGCCTCCGGCCCCGCGACCAAGCACGTCTCTCAGCTCATCGAGGCCGAACGGTGCGGCTGGGGCGGCGCCAGCCTCAAACTCGCCATCGAGCCGGCGCCGTACATCAATCTGAATCCCCGATACCGGTGGTGGGATCAGGAGCACTACCTGGCCTTCTCCGCCGAGACCCGGTTAACCCCCGATGAAGCCCTCCGACTCACCGAGCAGGGCAGAGAGCAGACCAAAGACCTCATCATCCTGGCGAATATTACCTATACGGGCGACAAGGGCTTGGACGGCTGGCTGGCGATGGCGAAACGATTCGTCGATGCGGGCGCCCACGCCCTGGAGCTGAACATGTGCTGTCCGAACATGTCGTTCAACCTGAAGGTCTCAGGCGAGCGGAATCGCACCGCCCAGTCCGGCGCCAGTCTCGGCCAGAACGCGGAGATTGTAGGCATGGCGACGAAGATCATCGCCGACGCCGTGGACGTGCCCGTCTTCGTGAAACTCACGCCCGAAGGCGGCGGGATCGCCGAGGTCGCCCAGGCCTGTTTCGAGAACGGGGCCGCGGTGGTCGGCACGACCGCCAACCGCCTGGCGATTCCCGAGTTCGACATCCACAATCCCAAGCGCGGCCCGTTCCGCTTCCAGGACCAGCCCTCGATGGCGTGCTTCTCCGGCGGATGGCTAAAGCCGCTGGCCCTTCGCGACGTCTTCGAGATTCGCAAGAAGGTCGGCCCGGCACCCTGCGTCCTCGGCGCCGGGGGCATCCGCAACCACACCGATGCCATTCAAATGATGATGTGCGGCGCGGACATGATCGGCATCTGCACCGAAGTCATGCTCCGCGGCTTCGCATTCCTCCCGGCTATTCTCAAGAACATCGAAAAGTTCATGGTCCGCCACGGCTACGACTCGTACCGGGACTTCCGGGATATCATGGTCGAAGCTATCACCCCGGCCGACCACCTCACGATCCGTGACGTAGTCGCCTACGTCGAGCCGGAGTTATGCGACGGCTGCGGCCGCTGCACGCGGATCGGTCATTGTTACGCCATCACCCTGAAAGACCAAAAGGCCGTTGTGGACCCGAATCAATGCACCGGCTGCTCCACCTGTCAGGATGTTTGTCACGCAAAAGCCATTTCCTTCGTTCGGAGATAATATTGATACGATTCTCTCCAGCTATCTTTCAATAGGCCAAGACTCACACACGTTCTAAGACAATTACTGCAATCTTAATGAGAATTTGATATAATAAAGGAGACTGTAGCATAATTACCTGTTATTAATACTCTTCCGTTCTCTATGAAGTACCTCAATAGTCAGATATCTTCCCATGGCTTGTT
>JAFGTG010000464.1 GCA_016934255.1 Sedimentisphaerales bacterium | reverse complement strand
CGTCAGCCGGGACCTGGAAAGACCCCCGATGAAAATACGAGACCTGACGATCGATCCGGGCCGGCGGGAAGTGCTCGTCAAAGGAAAGCCCATTCGTTTGACCTTCACGGAGTTTAATATTCTTAGCGCCTTAGCCAAACGCCCGGGATTGGTCTTTACCCGGTATCAGATCATCGACACGATACACGGCGACGATTATCTCGTGACCGACCGGGCGGTGGACGTTCAGATTGTGTCTCTGCGTAAAAAACTGGCTTCCTGCGGGAGTTATATCGAGACGGTGCGAGGCGTCGGCTACCGCTTCAAGGACTAATGAATGTTCAAGAAAAGCTTGTTATGGCAGCTTTATCCGGCGTATCTTTCGATCACGGTAGCCGCCCTGTTCATTATCACTCTTTATCTATCGCGCTTATTACCCGAATTCTACTACGATCAGGTGGTCGATAACCTTCGGGCGCGGGCCTACTTGATTGAACAGCAGATCCTTCCCGACCTGAAAGCGAAAAACGTCCAGAGTCTGAACGATGTCGTCAGAAAACTGGGAAAAAGCAGCTCGACACGGATTACGATCATTCTCCCGGACGGCCGGGTTATTGCGGAATCCGATGAAAATCCGGCGGAAATGGAAAATCATGGAAACCGCCCGGAATTCAGGAAAGCGATCGAAAAAGGAATCGGTCGGTCTCTCCGACCGAGTGACACCTTAGGCACAAGCATGATGTACCTGGCCCTCCCCCTTGAAGAGCAAGGCCAAATGCTGGCCGTCATACGAACCTCTATTCCCGTGACGGCAATCGAAGAGAATCTTAAACATATTTATCATAGGATTGTTCTCAGCGTGGTGATCGTGGCGATATGCGCCGCGGGCATCAGCCTGGTGATTTCCCGCAAGATCAGCCGGCCGATCGAGCAAATGAAGGAAACCGCCCAGCGGTTTGCATCGGGTCGGTTCGATCGCGTGCCGATCCCGAAACAGGTTGAATTGGCGGAGCTTGCCCAGGCGCTCAACGAGATGGCCCGTCAGCTTCGAGACCGGATCAATACGATCACCCGTCAACGCAACGAAGTCGAGGCGATTCTGTCGAGCATGGCCGAGGGCGTTGTGGCGGTCGATGTCAATAATCGCATCGTCAGTATCAACCGCGCCGCCGCGAAATTCCTGAATATCGATCTGACGGAGGCGAAGGGCCGGACCGTCGAGGACATCGTTCACAATACGGAATTTCAGGCGTTCATCCAGGGCATTCTGAACGACGAAAATTCATGCCAGACGGAAGTGGTGCTGCCGGGCCGGAAGGACCGGATCGTCGGACTCAACGGCACCACGTTAACGGACAGCAACGGCGACAAGAGCGGGGCTGTGATCGTCATTAGTGACATGACGCGAATGCGCCGCCTGGAAGATGTCCGGCGCGACTTCGTCGCCAACGTCTCACACGAGCTCAGAACGCCGATTACGTCGATCAAAGGATTCGCGGAAACGCTGCTGGAAGGGGCCTTCAAGGAGCCGGAAAAAGCCGAACGGTTCCTCCAAATTATCGCCAAACACGCCGACCGGCTCAATGCGATTGTAGAAGACCTGCTCAGCTTATCCAGCCTGGAGGAAGGTCGGCAAACGAGGAAAATCACCTTTGAGAAAGCCTCCATCCGCCCGGTCCTCGATTCCGTCGTCTCGATGTCAACGATCAAGGCGGAAGAAAAGGACATTACCGTCGAGCTGGATTGCGCCGAAGACATTGAGGCCCGGATCAACACGGTCTTGCTGGAGCAGGCCATTTTGAACCTTGTGGACAACGCGATCAAATACAGCGAGTCGAAAAGCACGATTCGAATCGAAGCGCACCAGTCAGACGACATGATCCGGATTGCGGTCCGCGACAGCGGTTGCGGCATTGCCAAAAAGCATCAGAACCGGATATTCGAGCGGTTTTACGTGGTCGATAAGAGCCGGAGCCGAAAACTGGGCGGCACCGGATTGGGCCTGGCCATCGTCAAGCATATCGCCGAGGTGCACGGCGGACACGTGACTCTCGAAAGCTCGCCCGGACAGGGATGCACGTTCACCGTGCATTTACCCGCTGAGTAGGCCGGAAGCAGCCATCCCCATCCGCCAGAGGCGGATGAGGCTGCCACCTTCATGACAAATCGACCATGACTTTATTGTGGTAACGTTCGCAGACTTGGCCTATGTCTCGCAAGAGTTTGACAACAGTGTTCTTGGCTGCGTCGGTCATGCGGACAGTGCATCGGATGGAATTGCCCTCTACCAGGGACGCTAAGATTTGTACTCTTCTTTGTATGGTCTGCTTTCTCATGCTGACCATTATGCATGAGCGTTCAAGTAAAGCGAATAGAAAATAAAAAAGTTTTAATTCTTTTTAGGTGGGCCTGCATGTAATGCAGAACGATTAAATCCCTGCTTTGTTTTGTTTGGATTGGGGCGGGCATACGGCGAACCAAGATTATAATTTGGTCCAGTATTAACACCATTTTCCCGCAACTTGCCAAGTATCTCTAAATTTTGTTGTAAATCAGAAATATCAATATTTGGATTTTTTTTCGCAATATCACCTATATTTATATCTATAGTTTTATTCCTGCTCATAGCCTCATCTCGCCCAACTTAAATGTTTATACCAACCCTTAGTATGAATTACACCAGGAGCACCCAGTTTCTTCATATGATCTGATAACAACGCCCAATAATCTCTGATATTTCTACTTAAATCCTTATCTTTTCCAAAATCTTCAATCTTGAGATTTATTTTTTGGCTTCTCAGAACGGCCATTGAAATCCCATGCCCATGAGAATGCCAAGTATCTGTATCATTTAGTACCTCTGCAATTCCTTTCGCGCGGCCCTTTTTCATAGCTAACGTAACAGGCTTTTTTCTCCTTTGAGTGCGCTTCCAATTCCGAAACTTATACTTTGTCAACCGCTGCTCAAGCAAATATACTGATAATTTTTGTGCATGTTCATACTTGTAAAGTTCAGCAGGATCAAACTTAGAGCATAAATACGTCATCTCGGCAGTATTCAGCGTGCCTTTATTAGCTTTGTCCATAAGTTCAGCATATTTTTTAAGATAACCAAGAGCAGGCACATATCCACCATTCGGTTTTGGTAATTGTGGATCGATAGGCCCCAATACTGAATAGTAATCCATATGAATCGCATCGCCTGACATTACCAAGACTGTTCCAGCGGACATTGCAGCATCAGGTACATAAAACTCGACCCCCTTATAATGACGTCGAAGTACTGTCGCTATTCGCTGGGTTATTTCAATAAACCCACCAGATGTCTCCAAGAAAAAAGCAAGCTTGCGACGTTTTGGGCGTTTTTGCTTTCTTCATTCAATCGCTTCTCTAATAAATAAATCTGCGTTGTGTAAGATGTCTCCTGAAAAAGCTAAAACATCGGCATCAAGTTTGTCCTCTAATGCTTCAGCGCATTCATTCAGCTTGCTTTCAATAAGCGCATTTGCCTCGTAAGCTTCAGGTTCCGCCATAATGTACCTCCGCTCTAATTATTCGCCTTTCTTGTTCCAGCGAGCTTCAGCGGCCTTACGTGCAATTAATCTTCTCTGCTCTGCTGACAGTTTTATTGCTCTTGCCTTACCTCCTTTTAGGCCACCTAAACGTCCAAGCATAACCGCAGCAGGATTCTTGCCCTCTGCAATCGCCTTTTCCTGTATTTCTTCCATCGTTACATTATCTACGATAGACTGAGAAAGCTGGTTTAAATCTTTGGATTTCTTTCTTGACCGTTCAGGCATAATACCCATAATATATCGGTAGGAACTGGCTGTCAAATGAATTTTCTTTAAAAAAAGGATATTGCGAGGCGCTGGTCCTCCCCCATCATTTGCTAACCCTTTTTTTTAAAAGGAATTAGCTATGACCACTATTAGTCGAATAATGATAGGGGGGCGCTGATCTGTGGAATTTTTGAGTCTTCAATACCAGATCAGTAAGCAGTGTCGCTCAACACTGTCGTCGAGAATACTGCGGGTAACCCCTGCCACGGGTAGTTCTTACTATCGCAAAATGGTCGGTCGAGTAAAGCAGCACAAAGCGATTTAGAGACTTCATAGCCTTGTATCGACGAAATTGCAGAGCGAGGGCCAAGCAACTTAAGGTTTGAGCATCCTTTTGTTCGTTTGGCGCCTCCCTTATTTATTAAGGGTAAATCGCTTTCTATTAGCGACCATTATTACTTATCAAATAGCAGTTATAACCGTAAATGCCACATTTTTATGAAAGGACATAAAATCATTGCACGGAACAAAAAAACGGTTCTTCCGAATAACGAGTAGGTCAATAGGCGATCCCAAAGACCGAGAAAAATCATTCGGGGCCCCAGATGTCCCAATTACCCCCCTGGTTGCCCTAATTTGGCCATCTGCCCAAACGATTTTTCTCTCGGGCTACCCCCAAAGCTCCGATCCGTTCGGTACACCGGCGCATTAACTGGATGAAGCTATAATCTTTGCATTTTGATATTGTAGCACAGCGAAACAATCTCGGTGTTTGTAATTATTCAATAATAATATATTCCTGACAGAATGCTCATACAGTCTTAATAATTCCACTGTATTGTTTCATATATAGTCTATCGAAAAAGACCTAAATAGTAACTGTTACGGAAAGTAGAAAACTCATATGTCACCCCTGCGAAGGCAGTCCCTAAGGGACGCCTTACGGTGGGGTCCAGGGCGTTAAAAAGTGGATTCCCGCCTTCGCGGGAATGACAAATCGTGTTTCTGTAACGGAAACGAATTTAAGTGAGAAAGGACCGAACTGATGGAACAGAACCCAAACCTTCTCTTTATTACTTTTGAGCTCCATCGACAAAAGCGGAACCTGGATATTCGCTGCTGCGGCTGCAAAGAAATGATGTTTTCGGACTATAAGAAACCAACACATATCAAGGGCGTGATCGAGTTTGAGGGCCATTATGTGCCAGTGATTGATCCGAGCCTATGGTTATGCGGCGAGCCGACCCGGCTGGATCATTGCACCTGCATCCTGGTCGTCCAGCACACCTCGGAGTACCGCCCGTTCAAGACGGGCATTATAATACAAGAGAGTGAAGAAATCATGAATCTGGCCGCCGGTATTTACAACGGGGGCATTCTCAAGGGAACTTCTTTCAATATGCGTTTTGTTCTTGAAATCCCCAAGAGCTCCTTTGCGAGTAAATTCTTAGCTGACAGCCACTTGGCACTGAGCCTGTGTGAGGAACAAAAACGCATGGACGATGATTTTGCGACGTTTCGAAAGATTCTTTCCCGGGAAATGGTCCACGTTTGAAATTGTGAAGGGAATGAGGGGTTGTATGAATCCGGCCTCACGGGGATTGGCCTGACATGAAATCTCCATCAACGTGATAGACCTGCTCGTCAGAGGGCTTTTTCTATGCGATGAGTAAGAATCACGATTTTTAACTCGGCTCATTCCCCATAAAATCGCCACTGACAGCCCTGATATCGCACCTACGCAATATTAACACAATTCTAACACTCATTCGCTTGACATTTCAAAGCCACAGATTAGAGTGAGCGCGAAAACATATGGCAAAACCCGTAAAAAGTACATTAAACATCCTCTCGAAGGTGCTTCTCGTCGCCGGGCTTCTTTATTGTTTTCTGGTCAGCATCGGTCTGATGGGGGCCGCATTCAAAGGTTTCGGCAAAGGGTTTGCGGAGCAATTGATCAAAACCACGTCCAATCCGTTTATCGGGCTTTTTATCGGAATCCTGGCCACCAGCGTCGTTCAAAGCTCCTCGACCACCACCTCCATCGTCGTCGGCATGGTCGGTTCCGGCGTTCTTAAGGTCTCTTGTGCCATCCCCATCATCATGGGCGCTAACATCGGAACGACGGTCACCAATACGCTTGTGTCCCTTGGGCACGTGAGCCGGCGGGATGAATTCAAGCGGGCCATGGCGGCGGCCACGGTGCACGATTTCTTCAATTTGATCTGTGTGGCCGTTATGTTTCCCCTGGAACTGACGACGGGGTATCTTGAGAAAACGGCGACCCTGATGAGCTCCCTGTTCAAAGACGTCGGAGGCGTCAAATTCTCCAGCCCCATTAAAATAGCCACTGAGCCTGTGATTCATATCATCCAAAATAGTATCAATTGGATCTGTAAGTCAATTTCTTCGAGCACTCTATTCGCAAGTGTTATCGTTTTAATTTTGTCTTTTATCATATTATTTTTCTCGCTTTATTTTCTTGTCCGCACGATGAGATCGCTGGTGGTCAAACGCGCCGAGATCATCCTGGACAACGTTATCAGCCGCCACGCCTTTTTGGGATTCCTTGCGGGATTATGCTTTACGATTGTGGTCCAGAGCAGTTCCGTCACGACATCGTTATTGGTACCATTGGTCGCAGCGGGTATTCTGACCGTTGAAACAGCGTTTCCGATCACCATCGGAGCGAACATCGGAACAACGTCAACCGGAATTTTGGCGTCGTTTGCGACCGGCAACATCTCGGCGATTGTTATCGCATTCGCTCATTTTCTTTTCAATTTGACCGGAGCCGTCTTAATTTATCCCATCAAATATTGTAGAATAGTGCCCATACATTTGGCGAAGTCGCTGGGCAACTTGGCCGCGGAAAAAAGACGATACGCCGTGGCCTATGTGTTGGGCGTGTTTTTTATTATACCGACGCTTCTTATTCTTTTATCAAAACTTTTTTAAACAGGTACAGTTATGTTCAAGGATCTTTTGAGTTTTTGGAAAGGCAAGGACTTCCTGGTCCAGGTTCTTGAAGACTTTAAAACGATGCTCGATGATTCCGAGTCGATGTTCCAATCCGTGTGCGACCGCCTTTTGGACAACAAGGATCAGCCCGATCTGAAGGAGCAGATCTATAAAATCGACAAGACCGTGAACGTCCTTCAAAAAGACATCCGTAAAAGAATCGTGGAACATCTCGCCCTCCAACCTTCGGTGGATACGACCGCGTGTCTGTTGCTGATGAGCGTCGTCAAAGACGCCGAGCGGCTTGGGGATTACGCGAAGAATCTTCTCCAGGTGACGGAATTCCTCCAGAAACCGATCGACCGGGCTTTATTCACCGAATACTTCAACGGCGTGGACAAGCAGCTCCTGGAGCTTTTTAAGAACACGAAACGGGCATTTATCGAAACAGATTTGGATATGGCCAGTTCGGCGTGGGATTACCACAAGAAAATCGGCAAAGGCTGTGACGAAATCGTCAAAAAAGTGGCCAATAGCAACCTGACCGTCAACGAGGCCGTCTGTTTTGCCCTGATCGCCCGGTACTTCAAGCGAATCAATTCGCATTTAACGAACATCGCCACGTCGGTCGTGTTGCCGCTCAGCGATCTCGACTACTTCGATGAAAAAAGGATGATGAAGTAAGGCAACCGATTCGTAATCCCCATTTTCAGCAAAGCCTCGCGAGCCACTCAGGCACCCATATCATCCTAAGGCAACTATTCAATATTTAACATTGCCTTAACCTGCTCCTAACATTATCCTAACATTCCTTGGCTCGTTCATTTGGAACGAACCGGCAGCCCAAACTGAACCGGGGCCGGCCTATGAATGTTGAACCATCTTGGAGACGTAAAAATAAGAAAAGATAGATTGAATAAAGGGGTTCTTCTTTTAAGCATATCCGTTTTTATCTCTTTAGGATCATTCACATCGGCGAGGGGGGATGAAATTGACGATCTCAAAAAACAAGTCGCTGAGATGAACGATCGAATCAATCAGTTGGAAGCCAACCAGAAAATCGAAGAACCGAACGAGGACATACCCAAAACCGCTCCGACAGATTTTAGGGCCTTCTGGAAAGGAGGATTGAATTTTGCCACACAGGACGGCTCCTTCAAGTTAAGACTCGGCGGACGGATTCATAACGACTGGCTGTGGATAAGCGAAGACAGCAACCTTAAAACCGACGTAGGCGAACAGGAAGACGGCACGGAATTCCGGCGGGCGCGCCTATACCTATCCGGCCTCATCTACGACAACGTGGAATTTAAAGCAGAATATGATTTCGCAGGCGGCGATGCGGATTTTAAAGACGTTTATATCGCCCTGCTTGATTTCCCCCTGGGTAAGATTCGAGCGGGGCACTTCAAAGAGCCGTTCAGCCTCGAAGAATTAACGAGCAGTAATCGCATCACATTTCTCGAACGAGCACTCCCGAACGCGCTCGCACCCGGCCGGAACGCGGGCGTCATGCTGTATGGCACCGCCCTTGCAGCATCTGATCCCCGGATGACCTGGGCGGTGGGCGTATTTCGAGACACGCCCGACGACGGCGATGGTCGAGATGACGGCGGATATAATTTCACGGGCCGCCTGACCTGGTTGCCCTGGTACAAAGAAGGCGGAACCTCGATCGTCCACCTCGGTACCGGCTACAGCTACAGAAATCCGAACGACCATACGGCGAGCTTCGATTCCAGGCCGGAAGCGCATTTAGCCGACAATTTCCTCGATACCGGCGCCTTCACAAGCGACGACGTGGAGTTAGTGGGCTTTGAAGCGGCGTGCCTCTCAGGTCCGCTATCTATCCAGGGGGAGTATATCCTTGCCGACGCCGACGTGGCATCCAGCGCCAACTTCCACGGATACTACGCCCAGGTCAGCTACATCCTGACCGGGGAACATCGGCGCTACAAAGCGTCCGAGGGCACGTTCGCCGGAGTCAAGCCGAAGGAAAATTTCCGCTACGGGGCAGGCCCGGGCGCCTGGGAAGTCGCGTTTCGATATTCCGGCCTCGACCTCGACGACAACATCATCTCAGGCAGCAAGCTGCATGACACGACAGCGGGTCTGAATTGGTATCTTAACCCCAACATGAGGATCATGTGGAACTACGTACACGCCGACAAGGAATACGTCGGCGATGCGGACATGCTCATGCTCCGGCTACAAGTCGATTTTTAACCGCCGATTCTTTATAGCCACAGAGCACACAGAGATCACCGAGAAATCAGACAACAGACATCTGACTTCTGATTTCTGGCCTCTGACTTCTGTTTTCAAACGCAATACGCAATGTTTTTAGCCTGCCCTGAATGAGCCGACGCCCTGAGTTCAGTCGAAGGGGCAGTCGAATGGGCTATCCGCAATACGAATTATCGCCGCAGACGCAAGACCTCAAAGTAATAGTCTGGAGTCTTGGGTCTTTAGTCTTTCAAACGCAATACGAATCATCGACACGGATTCACACCGATTGACACTGTTTTTTTTGACGGGATAACAAGATTGACAGGAATTACAGCCAATAACAAAAAACCAAATACCAGCGACGAACGACTAAATACTAAATACCAAATACGAATCATCGGCACAGGAATCCATTTATTCCCCCTAATAAAAATAAAAACTTATTTCATAAGGGCTGATCCTGACATTCCCCGACGTTCCCATCCACTATACAAATTCCGGTGGCTGACCAGTTTTTGCTATTACAGATTTCCAGAAAATGCCTGATTTTGGTATTCTTTTTCTGCCAAGAACAACCAGTTCAAGTGGAACGAGAACGTATTCTGTTAACCAATGACTTATCATAAAGTCGGTATATCCAGCTATTGCATTATCCACGGCCAGCGTACCCAATCGATTTCCAAAGATGATATCTGTACAGCTTGGCGGTATTGCCCTCAGAAGGTGGCGTGGCTCATTCGTGAATACTCTCAACTTTTCCCAGCTCGGATCCCCATGATCAACTTTTGTACTATGAAGCAATCTGTGAAGCCCTTTAGAGACGATCTTAAGCCCTGCGCTTCTCAAGAGATCATCGGTCTGGCCCTGGATTCGCTTGTGAGCATCTCTAAGTAGGCAGAACTGTTCTATTTGCTTTTTTTCGTCTTTGCTGAGTCCGATTTCAATACCACCATTTCTTACATAATCCATAGCGTCAGTCGGGATCGCCGTTTCAGCCATCACCACTAATCCACGAGGTATCGGTTCGTAGTTGCGCCTGCGCATCCTCAACCGCAAATGGTTGGCCAGTTTTTTCATACTGAATTCTGCCTCTGGGATCAATGCCGCATCACAGTGCCCGGCTCTACTTGCCAATACGGCATGACTGACGACGAAACCTGAATCAGATCCGAACAGTTGCACTACACCTAGACGGGGATTGGATTCAGCCTCTGTACTCAAGTGCTCGATAATCTCGCGAGCTTTTTCGACAGCTGAGAGAAAACCAAAGGATTGCCATATCCACAGAATATCATTGTCCATAGTTTTCGGTACTGCCACAATTGATATCTGCCTTTTTCCGGCGCGGTGGTGCTCTTCGGCCACGTTCCAAAGGGCGTGAGCTGCCTTCATGCTCCCGTCTCCACCGATAATATAGAGAATATCGATGTGATGATCATGTAATTGGCGTACAATTCCATCAATATGCGATCGGCGCGATTTTGATTCAAGAAGTTCATGAACTCGGGACGTGCCCAGAATTGAACCTCCATCTCCAGCCCGTTCTGAAGTTGTTACTCCGCTGATAAGTTCTGCTGAACTATCCCAATCGTCAAATGCCATGAATCCATTCTTAAGCCCCGTGATCTTCAAAACCTCACCGTAACCCTGCCGTTCAGCGTAAAGCTCATGTCTCTGAACGATTCCATCAATAACCGAATTGATTCCAGGCGCAATACCACCCGATACCATTATAGCAACTCTTAACCCACTGTTGTCCTTGGGAAAGTACTGAGCATCTCTAGGACCGGCTTCGGGAAATACAAATCCCTGTTTCATCATGCATTTCGACGAAGATACCTCACAATGCGCCTGATGGTATTCACTCAGGGCCGCCGCTACAACTGATCTGATGTGCGGGCGCCATTCTCCAAAATCCTGTGAGTCAATGGCGGTTGTCGGGCCACGAGATACTCTATCGTCCCCCCAGAACACCACTTTCGGCCAGTTTACCGGACAACCTTCGAGTTGTTTTTTACGGAGTTTAAAAGGTAGCTGTTCTTGGTCATGACAGAGACATTCTGAGAAATGATCAATTATATGTTTTTCATACTGAAATATATGGGGATTGATGGGAAGCCCATCATCGCGACTAGTGATTCCTAAGTGCTTCAATATTTCAGCGGAAGCTTTTCTAGCTTCGGCCCTGTTCTTATCTGGAATCTGAAAACGATGGGCGGTTTGGACCAAGTTGAGTTCTGGGGGAAGTTTAATTTCTCCAAATTTACAGATGATAAAGCCGATCTTCTTAAGAGCTATGGCGTTGTTGACTTCCCTCTGTTGCCATTCTGACAACTCTGGACCGGAAAAGATCACCATCCAATCACATTGGTCAAGTTCTATATTGATTGTCTTGATATAGTCTTTTTGTCCAGCTCGATATTCCTCATAGAAAAACACCCCTCGATCAAGATGGCGTTGGAGATATTTACCGACTTCCACAACAAAATCCGAATCTTGACTTGAATGACATAGAAATGCTCGCATAGTCTCTCCTTGATTTCCTGCTTATACCTTTAGAATCTCTATTCACTATAACTGTCTCTGGATAGGAAAAAACTACCTCTGATGTGTTCCAAAATCAAGTGTAAAGTAATAATAACGTATTGTGGACCTATAATGTAAGCTCGTAATTTTACCAAAGGATACCACTTTAGGGTGATGTGGCATTTTTCATACCGGATAATAAGCACAGCATGGACTTACTAATCAGTACATAGTATAGGCTACACTTGGGGCGCGAAAAAAGGAACGAACAAGTTTGGGAGAGCGTTTGATGTCGGCCAGAT
>JAFGTG010000463.1 GCA_016934255.1 Sedimentisphaerales bacterium | reverse complement strand
TTTCTTCAATGACCGGGATCCTGTCGAGATACTCCTGTGGGAATCGGACTCCGCCAGCCCGAATTACAAGGACGACAATTCCACCAACGAGACGATCACCGTCAATGTGAATAATCCTGCGGGAGCGACAAGTGTGATCCTGGCGTTTGGATTGTACGATGCCGGTAATGACTGGTGGTGGGCGATTGACAACATTAAAGTGACCGGCACACCGTAGTACGAAACCCGCGATTTCCAGTCATCGGGTTGGATAAGGATTCTTACCGGCGTGGCGATTGGATCAACGGAACGGATACATGGTGCTCAGAGACAAGGACTCTGGGCACCATCTTTTTTTGACAAGAGGTCGGTATGAAGATAGCATTGATTGGAGGAAGATGGATTGGAATGATTCGGAAAGGAGCTTTGATATGTTGAGACGCGAATTTTTAAGGGCCGCCGGGACAACCGGTGCGTCGATAGCATTGGGCATAGCCGCCAAGGCGAATGAGCTTCCTCCTGATATTGATCGTGCTCTTATCAGTCGATATTTGCGTCGATTAATACCGAGTCGCGAGCAAGTGGATAACTTTCTTCGCGGCCGACAGGGGCCGGAACAACTCAGCCGCAATCAGGGTTGGCTGTTTGACGGCGAATTGGGATGGATTTTATGTGATTCGGTTCGTCCGAGAAGCGTTGACGGTTCCAGAGGTTTCTACAGCTATGAAACCGATGGGGCTCGCAAAGTGGTCCATTTTCCCGACAAACCGTGTCGTATCCACACATACGGCAACAGCTTTACCCATTGCGATCAGGTCAGCGACGGGGAAACCTGGCAGGAGTATCTGGCGGCGCATTTCCAAGAGCCGATTCGCAATTATGGCGTCGGCGGTTATGGCGTTTATCAGGCGTATCGGCGTATGCTCAAAGTCGAAAAAAACAGCCCTGCTGACTATATACTCCTTAATATTTGGGATGACGACCATTATCGCAATCTGGACTCGTGGCGTGCCATTCGCTTTGGCCATCGCACGCCATGCGGCTACACTCTGCCTTTTTTGCGGGTCAACGTGCAGGAAAACCAATGCGAACAGGTAGAGAACCTTTGCCCGATGCCGGAGGACGTCTATCGACTGTGCGATGAGAATTTTGTCCATCAAACCTTTCAAGATGATCCCGTACTACATGTGGCATTATGCACACGCGGCGGTGTTAAACCCTCTCGAAAGTTACTAATGTTTGTCTCAAAGGCATTTGGAATATCGGTTGATACAATTCTGGTATTGAAGCCGGAGGAGGCCATCGGAAAAATACACACCGAGGCAGCGCTGTTTGCTACGAAGAATATCGTGAGGTGGACCGAAGAATTTGTCGAGAAAACCGGGAAAAGGCTGATGTTGATTCTTTCATTTGGACAAGGCAATATCGCGAGAGAACTGCAGGGTGAGTCCCGATTCGATCAGACCTTCGTCGATTGGCTCAAAAGCAAACCGTACCCCGTTATCGACATGCGTGATTATTTCAAGGCCGAATTCGCACAATTCAAAACGGACGTCAACGCATATCTTAAACGGTATTACATCGGTCACCACAATCCTGCAGGTAACTTTTTCACGGCGTGGACCCTCAAGCCTCATTTGGTCGAATGGCTCGATCCGCGTCCCACGCCCTATTTATAAAGCTTATTTGGCCTTTACAGATGCTCTGATAAGGGCTCCATAGATGGCGTCACGATGTGTTTTATCGTCCATGGCTTCCGGGTGCCATTGCACGAACAAGCCAAAACCGCCGTCAGTGCGTTCGAGTGCTTCATTCACACCATCTTCGCTATGGGCAATCACTTTTAAGCCTTTGCCGACCTTTCGGACAGCTTGATGATGATTTGAAAGAACCCGTGCTTCACTGGCGCCGAGGAGTTGGGATAATAAACTCCCCGGCTCTATTTGGACCTTGTGATATTTACGATGATTGACCTGTGTGCCGATTTCGGACGGTATGTCCTGGATCAGGCTCCCACCGGAAACGACGTTGGTGAACTGCATACCCAGGCAGACGCCCAGTAAAGGCTTCTTGCCGTCCAGCCACTTTGCAATGAGCTTCCGCTCGAAATCGTAGCGCTCCGGAGGTAATGGCTTGACGGTTTCATGAGGTTGCTCGCCATACGCTGACGGTGGGATGTCATCTCCGCCGACGAGCACGAGACCATCCAACTCCTTGACATAGCGCCGCAATATCTGTTCACTGTCGATCGTCGGCAAGACCATTGGCACGCCGCCGTTTTCAGTCACAGCCCGAACGTAGGCAAAGTCCACAACCGTGGATGCAGAGTCGTTCTTCTCATCCCACTTGAAGACACTCGTAATCCCTATCAGGGGTGCTGAATTGGCGCTCTGCCTCTGGCAGCCGCAACACGCCGCCAAAACGGTTAACCACAATATAACAAGTAGTTTCCTCATATACTTGTATCCCAACGGTCATTCTTTTTTGACTTCCGTGTACATCTATATTATTATACGTCCCAACGTGAAATATACAAGAATCAGGAGAAACAATGAAATTGTCAAGACTCCCGCTACACACCAAGATCCTATTGGGATTGCTGATCGGAGTTTTTTTTGGCCTTTTAGCGAATCGGTGCGGCTTTTCAGGTTTCGTCTTCACGTATGTCAAACCTGTAGGCTCGGCATTTATCAGACTAATCTCCATGGTGATTGGCCCTTTGGTCTTTGCCTCGTTATTGGTGGGAACAGCCAGCCTGGGCGATATTCGTAAGCTTGGCCGGATCGGCGCCAAAACCATGGCTTTCTATCTGTGCACGACGACCATCGCGATTACCATCGGCCTGCTACTGGCCAACGCGATTAAACCCGGCGTCGGCCTTTCGGCCGAAGCGCGAGCCAGGCTGATCCAGAGCACCGACGACAAGGTAAACACGCAAGTTGAAACGAGCCTGAAGAAACCAAGCATATTAGATATGCTCCTGAATATCATTCCGACCAATCCCATTCAGGCATTTGTCGAAGGCAAGATGCTGCAGATCATCTTCCTTGCTTTGATGGCCGGGGTTTGCCTGAGTCTGATCCCGCCTGAGCGAAGCCGTCCGGTGATAAGCCTTTTCAAGGGCATTAATGACTTGGTGATTCAAATGGTCCACCTGATTATGAAGACGGCCCCTTACGGCGTGTTTGCCATGATTTCGGCGGTGATTGCCGATTTGGGCTTGGGCATTCTGCTTGTTCTTTGCAAGTACTCCATTGTTATGGTTCTTGGATTGATTCTTCACATGGGGATCGTTTATTCCCTGGCAATCAAAACGCTCAGCAAGCAGAAGGTCCGAACATTTTTCAGAGGTATTCGTCCCGCCCAGTTGATTGCCTTCAGTTCGTCGTCGAGTTCCGCCACCTTGCCTGCCACCATGGAATGTACAGAGAAAAATTTGGGAGTCCCGGCGGAGATATGCAGCTTCACACTGCCGTTAGGCGCTACGATCAATATGGATGGCACTGCTCTCTACCAGGGCGTAGCAACCGTGTTCATTGCTCAGGTTTACGGCATGAACTTGACGGTGTCACAGCAACTGACGGTTCTTCTGACGGCTCTGTTGGCTTCGATCGGTACTGCCGGCATCCCGGCGGCAGGCGTGATAATGCTCGCCATCGTCTTGAATGGCGTCGGCGTGCCCCTGGAGGGTATCGCCATTATTCTGGGTGTGGACCGTATCCTGGATATGTGCCGCACCGTCATCAATATCACCGGGGACGCAACCTGTGCCGTCATCGTGGCCTCGAGCGAGGGTGAGCGGCGAAAGCAATAGGCCCGCACTCCTGCGGTGTTAAAGTTGAATAGGGTGAATTCGATGGATCGATTGGGTATGATGGAAGAAAAGATTGTTGCCAAGATATCACTATTTATTGTGACATCCCTTCTGATCCTTCTGGCTGTGTTGCCGGCGGGATTATGCGATGCATGTTTTTCTATCGTGGTGGGTAAAAAAGCTTCGACTGATGGGTATGTAATTGTAGCCCATAACGAAGATGATGGCGCTCCTCAGATCGTGAACCATCACAAGGTCGCTCGCAAGAGACACGCACCCGGAGAGAAGGTGCAACTGCTTAATGGCGGGCAATTAGAGCAGGCCGGGCAGACCTGGGCATATATATGGTCGGAAATGCCGGAGATGCACTACTCCGACAGCTATATCAACGAGTGGGGTGTAAGCGTCACGTCGGACAATTGTCCGTCTCGCGAGGATCGGCCGGATATCACCGATGGGGGAATAGGCTTTAAATTGCGGCGACTGGTGGCTCAACGCGCAAAGACGGCGCGGGAAGGTGTCCTGATAGCGGGAAAGTTGGTTGAACGTTTTGGTTATGTGGATTCCGGCCGGACCTACATTATCTGCGATCCCGATGAAGGGTGGCTTTTTTGTGCCGTTAACGGAAAACACTGGTTGGCCCAGCGGGTCGATGATAACGAAGTGGCCATGGTGGCGAATACATATACGATTCGCCGGGTGGATTTGTCTAACAAAGACAAATTTCTTGCTTCGGAAGATATCATTGAATATGCCCAATCGAGGGGCTGGTACAATCCGAAGAAAGATGGACCATTCGATTTTGCAGTTGTTTACGCCAATCCGCAATCGGCTTCGCATCCATCGAATCTCGGCAGGCAGCGGAGCGGATTGAGGTATATTTCATCTATGCCGGTTCCGGAAGATAAGCCGTTGCCGTTTTCAGTGGTACCGCGAAGTAAAATAGATGTCGCTCAGATCATGACGGTTCTACGACACGATTTCAACGGGACAAAGTCGCAAACCACGCTGGCGGCTTGTGATCCTTATAATAATAGCTGTCCGATTTGCAGCGGCGCCACGCAAACCAGCTTTGTTGCTCAGTTGCGAAGGGGTCTGCCGCTGGATATCGGCATTGTTTACTGGATGTGCTTGGCGTCACCCAGGACGTCGTTTTATATTCCCTATCATTTCGGAATCTCCGATTTTCCTGTGGGATTCAGCTCGAAATCGGAAAGGCCTTCGAGTCGGTTTTATGATGACAAAGTCAACGCTCCTTTTAAAAGCGATTTGCTTGATGCTTTTTGGACGTTCTCGAATTTCTATTACAAGGTAAATGACGCTTCGCCGGAGATGATCGCCCGTATCAGAAACCGAGCCGAGCAAATCGAGAAGAACGCGTGTACGATTCAAAGACCGCTTGAAGAGGCCGCTCGCCGGGTATATGCCGAGGATAAGGCAACGGCGATCAGGATGTTAGAGAATTACTCGAACGGAATGTATCTGTCGTCTCTGGCGGCGATGGAGCAGATCATCGATACGATAGAAGGTGACTCATGAATGCAAAAGAATTAGCTCAAAGGTATATCATTATCGATACCCACCAGGATGTGCCATATCGTCTCCAAAAGAAGATGGAGGATATTTCAACGCGAACACCAGGCGGGGATTTTGATTATCCTCGGGCCAGGGAAGGGGGGCTGGATGCCGTTTTTATGGCGGTCTATGTCCCGCCGGATTACGAACAAGACGGCGGAGCGTATGCCTTTGCCAACGAAACCATTGATAAGGTTGAAGGCTTTGCTCGGTCTTGGCCGGACAAATTTGTTCTGGCTAAGTCGGTAGAAGATATAAAGGAGCAGTTCGGAACGGGCAAGGTTTCCATCGCGATGGGGATCGAGAATGGAGCACCGATCGAGGGTAATCTTGCGAATATGAAGCATTTTTACAAGCGTGGGATTCGCTACATTACCCCTGTCCATTCCAAGAACAATCATATTTGCGATTCTTCATTTGATGCGGAAAGAGAATGGCACGGTTTGAGTTCTTTCGGTAAGGACGTTATACGTGAGATGAATCGTCTGGGGATGATAATAGATGTTTCGCATGTTTCGGATGATACGTTTTATCAAATTATGGACATATCGGAAGTGCCCGTTGTGGCGACGCATTCGGCGTGCCGGCATTTTACGCCGGGATGCGAACGCAACATGAGCGATGAGATGATAAAGCTCCTGGCTCAAAAGCGAGGAGTAATACAAGTGAATTTCGGTGCTATGTTCGTGAACGGGCGGGTAAATAAAGAATTCGAAGAACGACGGCAATACGTTTTGGAATACATTGAGACGCATGGCTTAAAAGGGGAGGAGAAACAGAAATTCGGCGATGAATATACGAAAACGCATCCGCTGAGCCGCGCGGACATTTTGGATGTCGTGGCGAATATCGATCATGTCGTCCAATTGGTCGGAATCGAGCATGTGGGATTGGGGTCGGATTATGATGGCGTTGGGGATAATTTACCGGAAGGTTTGAAAGATGTCTCGTGCTACCCGAACTTGATTGATAAGCTTTTGAAGAAGGGATACATGGAAGAAGATATCCGTAAAATCTGTTCAGGTAATTTCTTACGTGTTTGGTCGGAGGTCGAGAAGGCTTCTGTAAGTTCATAATCGTTTGAAACGCGATCAACTCAAAAAATAGGCGATGGCCAGCAGGGCGTCCGTTGTCAGGATCGTGATGACGTTCGCTTTCAGGGCGGGGATCAGTTTTTGCACGTTGTCGTGATGCTTGAGAGTGGTGTTTATCGCTTTCCAGGCGAAAGGTATTGAGAGCAGGGCGATAAGGCTCAGCGGCGGCATCGTTCGCGAGATCGCGCCCCCCACGATGCACACATAGGTTAATACCATCAGCCCGGCATAGAGTCGGCTGGCTCTTCGCGTTCCTAAAGCAATCACCCAATGATAGCGGCCGCCTTTTGTATCGGCTTGAATATCGGGAAATTCGTTCAGAAACAGCAAATTGGCCGTTAAAATCCCCGGCGCCAAAGAAGCAATCAATCCTTCCATGCTGTAATAGCCAGTCTGGATAAAATAGGTCCCCAGGACAGGTAATGCCCCTAATCCGAGGCCGGCCCATATCTCCCCAATCATCCATTTTACCAGATAGGACGTGTAGATATAAATCACAATTCCGCCGATTAAGATGAGCGGTAAAAGTCGCCAGCCCGAAATGATCGTCAGATATATGCCGATGGGAAACGCGGCCAGTAAGCATCCGACGCCGAAAAAATACACGCTTTTGGGCTCAAGAAGGCCCTTAGGGAGAAAGCCGCTCCCTCCTGAGAAAGGCGTTCGGGGGGTTTCCAGGTCGATGCCGCTTTTGTAGTCGAAGTAGTCGTTCAGGACGTTGACGCTGGCGTGGGCCAGGAGCAGACCGAGAGTTGTCAAGATAAATTTGAGTCCACCGAAATGGCCCTCATTCCAGGCCATCGCCGTACCCAGTAGTACCAGAACGACCGAGAGCACGAGAAACTGCGGCCGCGTCTCCAAAAACCAGATTTTAAGCCTCATTCGCGTATAACTCCATTAATACCATTACGGCCATATTATCTGATTTTGCGAGGGGATGTCACATCCTTTTTCAGCCGTCTAATACTAAAGGCGTATATTGGGTTTGTTTTTCAAATGGAACCACGAATGAACGCGAATATTTGGTTTTTTTGATGTAGATTTTGAAGGTTTTTGTGAAAAATTGTGAATTTTTGTAAATTTATGTGCATTTTTAGCCACAGATTTCACAGGTTTACGCAAATTCCAGTCACGAATGAACACGAACTGACACATTTACATTGATATCTTGTTGATCTTGTGATCCCATCGTAAACAGAACCGCGGGATGACCATCGACTCCTCCCAAAGGAGTAATTTGGCTTTGTTTTTACATTTTGCTCAGACACGGGTGAA
>JAFGTG010000462.1 GCA_016934255.1 Sedimentisphaerales bacterium | reverse complement strand
GGTTCTTCCATAAACCACGACCAGATGCCATAGGTCCGGCTATTCGGGTCCTGGTCTTGCAAGGCGATGACACGCCGGAGGATTTGCCGGGCCTGTTCGATTCGCTCGGGCTCACCAGAGTCGAGCAGGGCGACGGCGTAGTTCAGTGAATCGCGCGTGGGATGAACGTCGCCGCCTTTCAAGGTCGTATGGTAGCCCGGTGACGAAAACGGCCGGCGGATCATCCGCTCGACAGGATCGTAACGTTCATCCTGCTCGCCGAGGGCTTTGAGAAAAGCATCCTTTTGCTGCTGCGATGAAAATAGTACCTCTGCCGGACAATAAATGACTCCGCACACAGTTAAAAGAAATACCGTTATGAATAGTGTTCGCACGTGGCTCATCGTATATTTTCTTTCACAGGTTTACCGGATACCGTCCGGATTGAGGTACTTGGCTTCAAAGAAAAAGCCGTCCGGCCGGCTGATGCCGTAGAACGCGGAGACGCCGAAATATTTTCGCACGGCATCGAATTCGGGCAATAAGCTCAAATCGAAAAACTCAGATCCCCCCGGCGAGAAGGTGACGTGCGGAAAGATCGAGTCGGTACTCATGCCCACCCCGAGCTCATTACGTGAACGCTCTTCTTTGTTCTCTTTCTTCGACTCTCGCATGGTCACCCAAATTGGCTCCATGGTTGCGGCGATGTCTTCCATCCCGGCCAGTCCCATCGCCGATGGGATATTCGCTTTCGCCTTGGCGAACCATTTGGCGGAATCGATGGATTCGATCCCGCCGCCCAACGTACGAACAGTCCGCTCCACGGCGGCCTCCGGCGCGAAAATCAAATGCGTATCCGTAACGGTAAAACCCCACGGGGGCATTTTCGGAGCGTCGGGTCCTCTTGCACCCGCGGCGAGAAACGGTAGGAATTTGGACAGGTCGATCGAATAAATCGTATGGCCGAGGAGCTCCCGCCGGGCATCGGGATTGTTGGGTGCGATAAACGTGCTATGCAAGAGCGATAAGGATTTCTCGAGCGCGTCTCGATTGTCGATTGCAATAGCGATAAGGGCCTGTCCCTCGGTTGATGCGGCGCCAGGGTCGGATGATGATTTCTTAACGCTTTGGGCGATGACGATCCGCGAGCCGAGATGATCGATAAGTCCGGTTTTCAATACGAGCGGCGGCTCGCTCGGCGAGTTAGACGGCACGAGCGGCATATACAACATCGCCGCCGCCTGCGGTGAGAAGTTCCCGATAATGTCGCTCAGCTCGGCAAAGGCTTTTTTAATGTCCAGATGGATAACCGATACCGCGGACGAGGAGGCGGGGACAAAACGCGGGATGCGAAGACCGACCGATTCGACTTCCAGCATTTTGCAGATCCCTTTCTTTTCGCCATTGATCTTCAATAGCGCTTTGGCGAGAGAGCCGCCCCCCGGCCCTCCGGCCGGATCGATGGTCCCCGCGAACGAGGTGACATTGCTCAAGCCCAGATTGTCGATCATCGTTTTGATTTCACCCTCTTCATCCTCGGCGAGTCCCATGGTGATGATCTGTTTGATATTGACATAGAAGCCCGCCTGCCCGGGACCGTCCGAACCGAGCGCTCTGAAAGACGCGTTATAATCGTCATCGTCGGCGAGCGTCGAGCTGCCGGCGCCCTCGATCTGTGCGACGACGAATTTGAGATGATCCAGACTAACGCCGCCGATCAGGCAATCCTCCCAAAAACAGAAGCTGAAGGTATCGGAGGTTTTGTCCGTCATCGTAACGATCCTAACGCCACGGTATTCTTCAATTTCCCGGCGGGCGCCGTCTTCAATCGCTTTCTCGACATTCTTATCCACGGCGTCTTTCACCTTGTCGATCCCATCTCCCCATTGAGTAATGAACAGAACCGGCGGATCATCCATGTCTTCCATCTGCTCATTCAGAACCACGGCGAGCGCGATTCTGCCCCGGGGCCATACGTCCACGTCCCGGAGGATTCCGGGGATATCTTCGTTTTTTTCATCCTGCTTTTTCTCCCGCCATTTGCTTTTCAGATCCTCGACAAAAGCCGACATCGCCGGGTCTTTGATGAATTTGTAGAGATTTGTTTTTTCGAATTGCGCTCGCAACTCGGTGAAATCGTCGATCTCCACCAAAACAATGGTCTCATTGGGAACGAGCTTCGCCGTCTTGGGCAAAGTCGCTGCATTAACCAAGGCCGGTGTAAACAAGGGTGCAAGAAAACAGAAACACAGGAACACCGCAGTATCAAGCCGCTGACGGCTCGTTTGCATGGAGCATTTCATTTTAAAACCTTTCATTCATCCGCTATTTCGTAATAAAAGTTCATGAGAGCCAAGTCTCTTACGAATAGAATACCACATCTGACCGGGAATTCAAACATTCCCCGGCACGGATAGATTGGCGATGAAATTCAGTCCGGATGTCGATTGAGCGATGCCGCTCATTTTTTACGTTTGACGGTCTTTTTTGGAAACTCTTTTTTCATTATGTTCCAAAAGCGCGTGATGGAGATATATCGGTCGACCAATAATGTCCCGTTGTGAATCAAATTGAAGACGCCGTAAAGTGAGGGGGCTTTTTGCGCCTGGGCGGCGGTCTTAAGCTCTATCGTTTTAATGACGATCTTTTCTTTTTTCAGGATGGGTTCGATCTCTTCGACGAACCGGGCAACCCAGGGACATTGTTTCGAATAGACGATGGTTAAGCCGTCGATTTTTGCCAATCGATCTTGCCAATTATTTATTGAGGGTACGGAGCCATTCTTGAATGGTTTGTATAGTAACTGGTCTTTTCCGGATTCGGCGGCGATTGTATATCCATTCTTGACGAAGATATCCTTGTTGGCCATAAAGGACTTGTCACTGGTGACGACGGCGACGCCTAACATCGCCTTGGCTTCTTTCTCAACCTCTTCAATGAGCAGGCGTCCCAATCCCTTGTGCTGATGCTTCTTGCCGTACGTCCAGAGGCAATGGATGAACATATAGCCTTTGGCATCGACCGCCCGCCAGCAATAGTGTCCCGGTACGTATTCGATGAATCCGACGGGCTTTTTTTCGCCCTCCAGGAATAAGAGCTTGGTTTTCAATCCTTCTTTATACCGCGCTTTAAGCCAGTCGATTTTGAGGTGATAAAACTTGTGTTTCGGATTAATATAGCAAATGATTTGTGGATAGTCGGCAAATTTGTCGGGCGTGACGTCAATAATCGTTGTCTTCAAGTTCATTTTTTCTCCTTGAGGAAATCGGGTTTGGCTTTATTGCGTCGTCCGTCGGGTTGGAGGTATCTGTAGCCTGAGTTCGGATTGTCCTCATCGTAAACAAAGGCGTCCCGGTTCTCGATGAAGTGCTTGACGTAGTTGACCGGGATGGCGAAACCGAGTCCGCCATAGAAGATGTAGCCCATATTGGTCACGCCGATGACTTCGCCGGCCAGGTTGAAGAGGGGTCCGCCGGAGTTACCCGGGTTAATGTCGGCGTTCGTCTGGATATAAATGAGCCCCTCGAAGGCCCGGTTCGTCGAGCTGATGACGCCGTTGGTGACCGTTCGTTCCAGGCCCAGCGGGCTGCCGATAGCGAAGACGTCCTCGCCGGTCTTGATGCGGTCGATGTCACCGAGGTAAACGAACTTCGCTTTGGTATCACCGAGGTCTTCGACTTTCAGCAAAGCCAGGTCCACGAAAGGATTGATCGCTTCGATTTTGATTTTCTTGAACGTTTTTCTCTCGAAGCCGTTTCGGGCCTTCTGGAAGACGGTCACTTCGATCTTCGTTTCTCTTTCGATGACGTGGTAGTTGGTGATCAGGTAGCCTTCCTCGTTGAGAAAGAAACCCGAACCCGAGCCGCCCGGGCTCGAGACCTTCACGACGGCCTCGGAGACCGCATCCACGCATTTTTCGATGGTCGTTTTTTTGAGATCGGCGGTTTTATACAGCCGGCCCGCGTCATCCTCGGTGGAGGGTATGACGTCCGGAGCATTGGCGTCGCCGACACTGTCGCTTTCGGCTTTGGCGTATTCGTACGAAAGGATTTTGTCCTTTGGAATCGTCAGGACCGTCACGCCGATATCAAGGTACAGCTTTGACTGCTTTTCCAGGATAATCTCCCCGGTCAACGTCTGGCCTTCCTTGAGGACGATTCTGTCCGCCCGGATTAAACCACAGACCCCCAGAACGAGCAGGAGACATAAGTACTTATAATTTTTATATTTACGGCTTATATAATTGTGGGTGGTTTTCTTTCTCATAGTTTATTTATTGTAAAGGTCCCTTATCCGGGGTGCAAATAGAAAAATCGGTTCGATGCGTGACGGGACTCCCCGACGTCCTGTAAAAAGACAATTTAGCCTCGCAAAATCCTGTAAAAAAGTTATAATACGCCCTGTAAAAATATTATTTTCAGTCGGAGAGTTGCCGAAAAAAAAGAGATGGGTGTTAAAAACGAATGATTAACGTATGAATCGAGGAACACAAAATGATGAAGTTATTCTCTACTGATTGGATGAAGTCAATGAGGTCTCGTATCCTGCTGCTGATTGGGGTTGTCTGTCTATGTGTCCCGGTGGCGTCTGCTTCGGGGCAGGATACCGCCGAATCGAAACCAACGGTTGCGGAAGGCGCCACGACGCCGTCCACGGTCGTCGCGAAGATCGGCGATTATACCCTTACGAGAGAAGAGCTCGAACAAAGGGTGATGCGGGAGCTTTATCCGAACGATTATGACATAATCATAGATGAGGACATCAAACCCGTCGATCCCGAGCAGGTGCTCAAGAAAATGCTCGTTGAAAAAGCAATGATGATCGAAGGTCGGAAAGGGAACTATCTCGACGATGAGCAGGCTCGCGTATCGATCAAGCGATATGTGGATGGACAGCTCATTAATTTAATGTTCCGAAAATATGTCGAGGCCCACGAAAGCGAATTCGCTCCGACGGACGATGAGATTAAGCAAAAGATGCTGGCCGATCAAGAAGAGATTAAGAAGAAAATGCTGGCTGATCCGAACTTTATCCAGCCCGATCCGAACGCACTCCGCGAGAAAGCAATCAGTGCGATTCGTCGCGTCAAGCAAACCCGCGGGATAACTCGATATTGTGACGAGATATACAAAAAGTCCAATGTCCAAAAGCTCACAGAGAACTTCCCGAAGGTCGTCGCCATTCATCAACGGCTGATGACCCGGCCGATAAAGACCCGCAAAGTCAACTTTATCCGTAACTGGCAGGCCAGAGAGGAATTGACGCAGAGCGAAAAAGACATGGTCCTGGCCCAGTTTGACGGCGGAAAAGTCACGCTCTACGACTGGTTCAATACGTTGTGCGATATTGTCCCGCCCCGCCGGCCTCGAAATTTGAATACCGTCGCGGGTGTGGAACGGTTGTTGGACAGGGCGATGTCCGGCCCATTGCTCGTTCATGCGGCGAAGTCACTCGGACTCGATAAGGACGAGGAGTACCTAAAGCAAGTGCGGGATTACGAAGACAGGCGCCTGCTCGGCCAGGTCCGATCCGCTAAAATGAAGGAGACGAAAGAGCCGACGGACGAAGAGATC
>JAFGTG010000039.1 GCA_016934255.1 Sedimentisphaerales bacterium | reverse complement strand
TTGGGGCGCTGATCCTTTCGACGTTTTTTACTGAGAAGCCTGATCAAAAACATGATCCTCAACAAAAATAGGCGCGCTGGTTGCAGCCCCCAGGGCAATCGCATCGGAAGGTCGAGAGTCAATTTCAATCGTTTCCCCGTTCAATCTCAAATGTATCCGGGCGTAGAAAACGTGGTGGCGTAAGTCGTTAATCACGATTTTTTCGATTTTGGCCCCGAGGTTTTCAATCACGTTGGCCAGCAGGTCGTGCGTCATCGGGCGGGCCGGCTGGATCCCTTTGAGCCGGCGGTCGATTGCAAAAATTTCCACAATACCAATCACAATCGGAAAACTGCGCTCGCCGTGGCGTTCTTTGAGCACAATCACCTGTTGATCGGACATCTCATTAATGATAATCCGCGATAATTCAGCTTCCATTTCCATTTCAGCGTCACCCTTATCTTTAAGATGCGTTGATGAGCCAAAGTGTTCGCTCATCCAACCATCATTATATCAAGCATTTTCCAATTCCGACAGGTGCTTTTCAATCGTTTCCAGTTGTTCCGTGAGCTGGCTGAGCTTCTCTCTGGCCTGGGCCACAACGTCCGGCTTGGCTTTTGTGACGAAGTTCTCATTGCTCAACTTGGCTTCAACCGCTTGTTTGGCTTTTACGACCTGTTCCTTCTGTTTCACGAAACGCTCTCGTTCGGCTTCCAGATCGATTGCGTCATGGACATACACTTCCGTCACATCGGCAATGGCGACGGCGGCGTTGGCAGGTTTCTCAAGGTCGGTCCCGGCCTGGAATTCTTTCACGCCGGATAATTGACAGATCAACTCAGTGTTGGAATTCAGAATATTCACAATTTCCACTTGTGATTTTACAGAGACCACTAAAAGGTCTTTCGGCGGGATATTCCGGTTGTTTCTAATATCACGAATCGCTCGAATAACGGCTTGTACAAGGTCGATTTGTTTCTCGGCTTCCACTTGACGCAGTGAGTTGATTTTCCGGGGCCACTCGGCGACGATCAACGCAGGGGAGTCCTTGGCGACCATCAGGCCTTTAAGCTGTCTGGTCGGCTCGATCTCGTTGAGCTTCTGGAATATCCCCTCCGTGATGAAGGGGATAAACGGATGCAAGAGCCGCAATGTTTGGTCTAACACAAAGGCCAGTACGTTTTGAGCGATGGGTCTTTTCTGGTCGTCCAGCATCCTCGGCTTGGCCCATTCGAGATACCAGTCGCAATAATCATTCCAGAAAAAGCGATAAAGCTCCGCTAACGGTTCGCTGTACTTAAACCGCTCGAGAGAATCCGTCACTTCGGAAATCGTAAACGCCAGTCGGGAGAGAATCCATCGGTCGGTCACATCCATTTGATTGGGATCGAACCGGGCGGGATCGATCCCTTCGAGATTCATCATCGCAAAACGCGATGCGTTCCAGAGTTTATTACAGAAATTCCGCCCGAGGTCGAACTTCGGTGATGTATTGGCCTGTCGTCCATCCGGCAGCGTCATACTCGCCACAGGCATTCGGATATCCTGTGTGTCCGTGGTCATACTGGCTAACGTGAAGCGCATCGCATCGGCGCCGTGGCTGTCGATAGCGACGAACGGATCGATCCCGTTGCCGAGACTTTTGGACATTTTACGTCCCTGGCCGTCCTGGATCATCGCGTGAATATATACATCGCTGAATGGAATATCCCCGACGCAATATTGTCCCATCATCACCATTCGCGAGACCCAAAGCGTAATAATCTCGCGCGCCGTACATAAAACATCACCGGGATAATACGTCTTGAGTTCCGCCGTATCCTCTGGCCAGCCCATCGTACTAAACGGCCACAACGCCGAAGAAAACCACGTATCCAGCACGTCAGCATCCCGCTCAAAACCAAAAGCCTTAAAATCGAATTCTTCTATAGTCTTGTCTTCCAGCGTACAAATATAGATATCATATTCACCTTCTGTATCTTTTGTGACAGGCATCAAAGGATCGGCTTGGGATTTTATCTCTATACCATCAACAGTTTGGACAATCCTGACTACAATACTTTGATTTTTCCAGTTCCCTCCAACATATGAATCCCATCCCCATGTTAGTAATTCGTCGGTCCAGTTATCTTCGGTCAAATTTACTCTTTTATGCCAAATAGGAATCTGGTGTCCCCACCAGAGTTGGCGGCTGATAGGCCAGTCGCGGAGGTTTTCCAGCCAGGTTTGATACGTCTTGGCGTAACGTTCCGGGATAAAACATAGACGAGCATCGAGTAGTGGCTTCAAAGCTAAACCCGCTAAGGAATTGACCGGCACGTCCGTGCCTTCGATCAGGCCTTCGCCGAATTTTTCCGTAAGATGCTCGATAGGCTTTTTGACGGCGATGTACCATTGATCGGATAGATAAGGCTCAATCGGTACGTGGCTTCGATAACTATGCCCGACTTCATGGGTGTAATCTCGAACATCTTCTAAAAGGTTTTCCTGGCGGAAGTATTCGACAATCGCTTCACGCGCCTCGAAGCGGTCCATACCGAGCAGGGCCTGTGCTTCCGGCTCGTTGGCGTCCGACCAGCCGTATTTATCGCTGATCGAGCCATCGGGAGCCATGACGTTAATGACTTCTAAATTATGTCGTTGGCCGATTTCCCAGTCGTCCGGATCGTGAGCCGGCGTCACTTTCAAAAAGCCGGTCGAAAACCGTGCTTTTTCATCTTCGCTATTCGGATCAGGTAAAACCACATGCTCATCGGTGATAATGGGTATAATCCGACCAACGATAGGGAGCCGGACTTTTTTACCCATGAGGTATTTTGCGCGTGGGTCGTTTGGATTCATTGCCACCGCCGTATCGCCCAGCATCGTCTCCGGCCGCGTCGTGGCGACCGTCACGTACGTCGTGTCGCGGGCGTCTCGCCCGCGCGTTTCGAGGGCATCTTGCCCTCGATTCTCATCAATTGTCGATTCTCCTATCCCGTACCACATCCAGTTTTCCAATCCGGCTTTTTCAGGATTAGCCAGCACATACTCAACTTGGTTTCTGAAGTCTTTCTTGTCGCGGATCAGATGATCGTAGTATTCATCCATCCAAAAGGTACCCTGGCGATTGAGATGCTGGTTGATCTTCTTGGACGTAAATGATTTCCAGGAATGGATGATTTCAGATAACTCATGGCCTTCGAGAGGTTTGAAAATTGCATGAACGTGATTGGGCATGACGGCCCAGGCGATGAGTTCGTATCGTTCACCATCGAATTGCTTGAGTGCAGTTTGTACGATCTCGGCGAGTTGTGTATCTTTTAAGAGGCATTCGCCATGTCCGGCGTCGAGGAATGATTCAATTTTTTCTGAATGAAGGCGATGCAATTCGATTCGTTCAAGGTGAGTCAACGGACGCTCTTGCTGCTGGATTCGCTCGATAATATTTTTTCGCTCGGTTCGCCATGATTCGGCGACTTCTTCCGGAACGGCATCTGCGAGTCGGAAGGTCACGGCGTAGGTGGAGCTTTCCTTGGACCAGTGGGGGAGATAGCGACCTTGCCGCTTGTCGATGGTTGGTTCGCTATCGATTTGCGAAGGCGAGACGCCTTCGGCACGCGCGGGCGGGACGCCCGCGACACTTTCGACAAGCGGGTATCGCAAGTACCAAAAATTGCCCTGGACGGTTTCGTGCTCGACTTCGTCGTCGGCTAAGACGGTTTGCGTGGCCGGGTCCCAGTTGACCAGCCGTTTGCCGCGATAGATCAGACCGTCCTTGAAGAGTTTGAAGAACGTGCTGCGGACGGCTTTGGCGCATACGTCGTCCATCGTGAACCGCGTTCGCGCCCAATCGCAAGAGCAACCCATTGCTTTAAGTTGGCTAATAATACAAGCTTCGTATTCGTCTTTCCACGCCTGAACGCGCGCCACGAACTCTTCTCGCTCGAAGTCGGTCCGGCGTTTTCCTTCTTCCGAGAGAATTCGTTTTTCGACGACCGTTTGCGTCGCAATCCCCGCATGGTCGGTTCCCGGCATCCACAGGGTGTTATAGTTCTGCATTCGGCGGAAGCGAATCAGGACGTCCTGCAAGGTATTATTCAGAGCATGACCGAGATGTAGCGGCGCTGTGACGTTGGGCGGCGGAATGACGATTGTGTAACTTTTTCTGTTGTCGCCCGTTTGCGGTTCGGCGTGAAAATACGAATGCGAAGACCATATTTCGTCCGCTTGCTGCTCTATTGTTTTCGGCTCGTATGTTTTCGAGAGTTGTTCACTCATACCTTACTCAAATGTAACCCTTGCCATAAAAAGTTCTGGCGACGATACTATTGCCAGAACGCCATCTTAATAGAAACACGCAGCGGTGTAAAGCAGTCAATTTCATAGTGATGTAAAAACTCTCTTGTTTGCACCGAGCCAAACGATTGGAGCAGGCTGGCCGGCCTTGTTTCTTGCTACCGGTGCGGCTGTTTTCCCACCTCAAGTCCCGTCATATCCTCCGCCACCATCGAGTATATCAGATAATTTCTTTTTTAAGTGATCCAAGTCGCTCTTAAGAATATCCAGGTTTGACCACCCCCGTAGTCGGGGGGGGGGCATGCGCTGTGACAATAATTTTTTCTTTTCTCATGGACAGATCACCTGATTCCGTGCCTCAGTAATGGGCTAAATCGTCCTGTTAAAGACGAGAACCTCGCCAGCGTGAATCCGGTACCTTCTGGTTCTCTAAAGATCGAAACGGCCGGTAGCCTCGGGTTGAAACAAAATCTCTTGCACTTTGATTCCGTCGGAGACTGTCTCACCAACTTCTCGCCCGAAAACTGAAAGACCTATAGGGGACAAGACCGAAACCTTCAGGTCTTCGTAATTTTTATTAACTGCTTCATCATGGGGAAAGACCAGTGAGATAATGATATCGTTGCCACTCTTGCATTCTTTTAAGCGAAGTTTGGAGTTCATCGTAATGACGTTGGCAGGAATGCTTTCCGGCGAGACGACTTCCGAATTTTCCAGCAGGCGCTCCAAACGACTTAGCTTCTCCTCTGTGCTGAATCCATCTGTTCGTGCGTTGATAATGAAGGTTGTCAGTCTCCTGGAATCAAATTCGGTAATCTGTAGTTTTTGTTTTCGCCTGTATTTGCCCACGCGAATACCTTTTTTATCTGACGTTGGAACTAATGTTATTTTTTCGCTTTTGCAGAAGTCCCGGATTCGACTTTCTATCAAGTTATATTGATAGGCGGATAAACCGTTTTTAAACGTATCCTGACCTGCGTGAAAAAAGATACCATGCTTCTCGTCGGTATGGCGGAACGGAAGGCACTGGATGTGTTTTTCCCACCAGCAAATGTGATAGTATCCCAGTTCGCTTGGCGGCCTTTTCGAAATTGCTGCTCTTATAATTTGTCTCAGTTTCTGAATGTCCATTGTTCTGTCTCCCAAATCATGCGTGTTCAAGTCGACGGATTACTATTTCACCGACATCTTCCAAATTTGAAACGACGGTGTAAATCCCATTGCCTTTGGATTCAAGATAAAGATTTCTTTTTTCCGGCAGGTACTTCCTGAGTTCCTGTATCGCTTTTTGTTTGGCCACGTGCAAGTCCAGAGCCGTAATGACGATCTTCCCGGACATCTTTCCACTATCGATACTTAGCAGCCAATCGTACATAATTTCGCTCCTTCCTCAGAGGCATAATACATCTCCAGAGTTTATTCAGAATCTCTACAGTTCTGAAAACGTTTCTCATAAAAGGTATTGTTGCCGATCGATGAAAAAACATACTTCTTCGAGTTCGGATAAGACAATGTACCTCTTATTTTTGATGGTTTGCCGCCGGATCGTCCCGCATTTTCTTTTGTTAATATAACGTTGTATAATTTACGATTCTCGCATGTTTTTTCCATGGGTATATTCCCGATAGGATTTTATTGTAATACCTCTTAGATATAACACAATCTGGCAAAATCAAGACCGATGGCTATACCTCTGAGCGGAATTGCTTTTTGGGATAGGTCTTATCTTAAAAAGGGAGGGGAAGTGCCGGAGGACATCCGATTTCCACAGTGGCTAAATTCCTCGGACAAATGGGCGCAACTTTCCACGCGTACGCTATTTGATAAATAGGGTAAAACCGGATCATGAACATGATGGCGATTAGAAAGGGAAAGATTTGTAGCAACAAGGTGTTTGTGTTTATTGATGATGGTCATTGCTTATATCCTTAAGAATTCAGAAAAAAACCAGTCTATCGATATCTTCGAAGTGAAATTGACAATCCTGCGATCAATCTTTATGAAACGCATAAATTTTCCCTTTTGATAGAATTTCCAAGGAATGGATATAACTCGTTCTCGCTCGATAATTTCTTAATTTCAATGTTTCCAATAAAAAAGGCCGGTGTTCGCGCCGGCCTATTCAACTTAAAGTGCGACCGTCGCGTCAGGTAAACAATGTACTATGACAGACGGTTATAAAATCCCTGATGAGATTTACCCTTTTATTAGTGTGAAAATCCATCTTTCACAGCCTTTCCGTTGTTCTTATTTGTACGCAAACACCCGATGTTGAGAGATCTGTAACGTTGCGAATTCTTCCGCCATTGTATTACAAGAAGATCAATATGTCAAGACCAGGAATCTAAAAATGCGATGCTGAACCCAAAACCAGGCGACAATATTGCAAATTTACGTTGAGAACGCACTATTTGTTCATCATATCCATGGGCTAATCGAGATTCATCGTCATCAGGAATTCTGCATTCGTTCGAGTTTTGGCCAGTCGGCTTTTGAGCAGTTCAACTGCTTCGACCGGATTTAATTCACTCAGAACCCTGCGGAGCCGATAGACAAGCTGAAGCTCTTTCGGATCGAGCAGCAGTTCTTCCCGGCGGGTTCCGCTTCGGCTGATATCGATAGCCGGCCAGGTTCTTCTATCCACAAGACGACGGTCCAGGTGCAGTTCCATATTGCCAGTGGCCTTGAATTCCTCGAAAATGACCTCGTCCATTTTCGATCCGGTATCGATCAGGGCCGTCGCGAAAATGGTGAGCGAGCCGCCTTCTTCGATGTTTCTTGCGGCGCCGAAAAATTTCTTAGGCATTTGCATCGCCCCGGCATCGACACCGCCGGTGAGGATGCGACCCGAGTGCGGCATTTCGGTATTGTAGGCACGGGCCAGTCGGGTGATGGAATCCAGCAGAATGACGACATCTTCACCGTATTCAATGAGTCGCTTGGCCTTTTCGATGACGACTTCCGCGACCTGGCAGTGACGTGCGGCTGGTTCGTCGAATGTTGAGCTAATCACCTCAACGTCATCCGCCGTTTTACGCTCCATTTCCGTCACTTCTTCGGGCCGTTCGTCAATCAGCAGCACGATGAGTTTCACGTCGGGGTGGTTCGTACTCAGGGCATTTGCGATTTTTTGCAAGAGAATCGTTTTACCGGTTCGCGGTGGAGCCACGATCAGACCGCGTTGTCCCTTGCCGACCGGTGTGACTAAGTCGATGATACGCATATTTAGCTCTTCGGCTGACGTCTCGAGGATGAACCGGTTTTCCGGGTGCAACGGAGTGAGATCGCTAAATACGATTTTTTCTGCAAGATTATCCGGATCTTCGTAATTAATGGCTTCGACACGCAGAAGGGCGAAGTATTTCTCGGAATCCTTCGGCGGCCGGATTTGTCCCGACACGATGTTGCCGGTTCGCAGTCCGAAACGTCGGATTTGTGAAGGTGAGACATAGATGTCATCGGACGAAGAAAGATAATTATAGTCCGGATTTCTCAGAAAACCGTATCCGTCCGGAAGCACTTCCAGGACGCCTTCGCCGTACATGAGACCGTTTTGCCGGATTCGCTCTTTGAGAATCCGGAAAATGAGATCCTGTTTCTTGAGCGCGCTGTACTCGGTGATATTTTCATTTTTTGCAATATCGTGCAGTTCGGCAACCGTTAATTTCTGCAAGTCCGTTAAATACAGATTGCCTTTTTTGATCCGCTCGTATTTGGCATGAGTGGATTCTTCGTCGTCCTGCTCGGTTTTGAGAGCTTCTTCCTCGGCCTCGACGGGAGCAGTCTCCTCGGGGGGCACTGTAGCGGTCGCGGTCTCGTTCTCCGATTGCGGCTGCTCTTGTTCTTGTTTTTCGGCAACGGTTTTTTCTTCCGCAGCTTTCCTCTTTGCGTTCTTGCGTTTTTTGGTTGTGCCTTTTACAGCTTTAGCCATTATTACTCCTTTTCCATATTTGGAAATACACTCGTTATCCTTGTGAAACTTGTGTTTGCACGAAGCAAACAGAAGAGGCTTAATTCCACAGAACAACCTTCCCGTAGGAATTCAATAAGATTTGAACATTGAGATAGTAGAAACAGAACCTATATTGTTAAAACGGGCAATCACCAAAGCCATCTATTTTCTAAAGAACCGGTTTACCCATCATCCATTATATCAGAGAAAATATCAGCGACCTGTCTGACCAACGTCAGGAAGTCAGAATTGTTTTCCACCGTATTATCGGCGAGGTTTTGCTTATTGTCCAGAGAAATTTGAAAATTTTCTCGAATTTTAAGCTGATTTTTGTCTAAGCCTGCTTTTTGGGCTCTTTCTAACCGTGTTTTTAAGCTGCAATCGACATAAATAAGCCTGTCACATCGCTCGGCCCAGCCTACTTCAACTAATAATGGCATATCTAAAACAATGGCCTTAATACGATTCTGGCGGCCGCATTCCTCGATTATTGCCTCAGTGCGCTCGATGACAAGGGGATGCAGTATCTCATTGAGGCATGAGAGCTTATCGCTATTGGCAAAGACGATCCCGGCTAATGTCTTATGATCGATTTTCCCTGTGGAATTCAGAATCTCCCGGCCGAATGAGGCCACGATTTGTTTTTGGACCGTTTCCTCATCCAACAATTCATGGGCTATGGCATCGGCGTCAATGACCTTACAGCCCAATTGTGCAAACGCCTTCGCAACGGTACTTTTGCCTGATGCGATGCCGCCCAAGATGCCGATGATTGGCTTTTTTTGGATATTATTCACAGCCGGGGAGTCTAACGATTTTATGGAGGACCGTCAAGTGGAGCGGGAAATAAAAAGGGGTGGATTGCCTGTAGGCAAAACCACCCCCCATATCAATTTATCGTGTGAGTCGTCTTGGTTAATTTATGAAAGACTTATGTTCGCCGCCGGGATGGCCTGTAGGCTGTTCAGGAGATAGTGATTCACGACGGTATCCCAGCTCATATTCTTAGCCAATTCGTAACCGCTCTGCGTCATACTTTCGACGTCCAACTCATTTTTCGGCAGACGGGAACAGATTTGCATAGCGACTTTTTCGCTTTGAATCGCTTCAATCTCATCTCGCACCGACCGGTCGATTTGCAGCAGATCTTCAATGTCGGCGTAATCGTGATTCTCCAGGTTCGTATAATCGGCGACGATGACGTTTTTGACATCTTGTCCGCCGGTCACGTCACGCAGGAAACCCAGACATCCACAGACGCTGCTGAAGACGCAAATACCGCCGAAGGTCAACGGTTCGAGTTGGGCGATTCCGAACGGCTCGTAAATACTCTGGCCGAACTCGACGTCACTTCCCTTGCGGATATCCATGAATTCCATATCGTGCGGCATTCTGTGCCCGCATCTCCTGGGTTCGAAGCCAAACTGATTGATGAAAAGGATTTTTATATTCCGGCTCCTGGTGTTGAATTCCTGCACCGCCGTATAGTAAGCCGCCTCACCTCCCGACAAATCGGGCCAGCCTTCGCGATGCGCGACAGGCCAATGATAGTCCGATTCTATACGGTAAATATCTTCGCTGCGCCGTTGGGCAACTTCAGTGGATAAAACCAACAGCACGCCGGTTTTACCTTGTGTTCTGAACTCCTTATCGACGTGCTCAAGCACGCGCAGATCGCGCCACATACCTTTACTTCGTACGAGTCTCGTGACGTGAGTAAAAATAAAGTCCGGCCGATACCCCAACAGGTTTTCGCAATATTTTTTAAGTTTCTCTTTCGCCGCAAGCTTTTCGGCGATGGTCACCTGATAGGCCGGGATGCCGTTATAAACGATATCGATGGCCGCGGTCTCGAATTCCGGCGCGAGGAAGCGTAATTCATCAACAACATAATCGCCCACGGCCGCGATGCGATCACAATATTTCGAGGCCTCGACGAGAGAATGTTTAAAGTAAGAGCTTTGGTCCCCGAAGACATCGTTGACATGGAGTCCGTCAAGATGGGCCTGCCGGATGACATTGTAGAATAGGGTGTCGTGGCCGGGATGGCCTTCGACGATGTAACGCATCGTGGCGACTTCATGGGCGTAGAATATCGTTCTGAAACGACATTCCTGTTCCAGAATGGCTGCTAAGGCCGTGGGCATTCCCATAAATTCGTGAGAAATAATCATGGTCGAATCATTCGCGGCGCCAATCGCCTTAAGAACGTCGATGGCCACCGGGGCCAATCGGATATATTGCTCGTATTCCCATAGGTTTTCGTATAAGTTGCTGCGAATCCCGAATTCCTCGAACAAGCGTCTTTTGAATTCATTGATGGGCCCTTTGTCCGAGTGCCTGACATCGACCAGGATCACTTCAGGTGAGCTTGTGATACCCGTTCGTCCGTCAACAAATGTTCGTCTGCCGTAAACGATACTCGCATTGTAGTGATTTTCGATTTTCCGAAAAGCGGAGGCGTATCCGGTGTTGATAAATCCATCAATCGATGAATAAAGAACCTCTCCGTCTTCTCCAAGCCTCTCCGACACGGTGCCTTCGGTTGTGAACAGCGGACCGACGAGGATCGATCGTTCGACCGCGTCAAGATAGCGCTGGCTTGTGAAAAAACCTTGCAGCACGGCTCCAATGCCGCCGACTTTGTGGACGGTTTCATGCGTGACGTGTACGGCTGTCCTATCGGTGCTCATCATCAGTTTCCCTCCAAGCTTTTACCTGAACAACTACCTGAACAAAAATTGGGTTGTTTTCCTCTATTTCTACGTAAAGTATAAGTAACAGTTTGGTTTTGGCAAAATAGGAAAGATGGGGCGGGCGATTTATGAGTAAGGACCGGAAAAAACGAGTTAAGCTTATGGAATGAGCTTATCTTTTAGGACGGTCCGGAGAGGATCATTAACTTTTTGTTTCGATCAACTTAATCGATTTCGCAATACCCTGATCGAGCCTGAAAGCATTTGTGGAGGAATATCCGCCAATTCCGGTTCGGGAATTTCGCTCAACGCGATTCGATCGATGATTTTCATTGCCTGGGCGGCAAAGGGTGAGATAAGCGCCGCCGTTTGTTCCGCTTCGTCGAGTTCGTCGGAGGCCATTTGTCGGAGATAGAGGATCACGTTATCCTTTAATTCTCGTTCACTCATTTCATAGACCGCCCCGGAGAGCTCGCCAGGGCCTTCCCTGATTTCTCGTTCCTTGAGGATGTCTCGAGTGAGTTTATACGTTTCAGCCATAAGCTGTCTTTCGCTTTCTATGAGGTCTTGATCGAGTGGGGCCACTTTTAGGTCGTCGCCGGAGACTTGACTGGGAACATAGACCTTATTATGACAGGATGGGCATTTACCCCATTTCCCTCCGGCCTCATCCGCCGCTTTAATTTCTTTGCCGCAAAACTGACAGTGAAACAGGATTGCCATTTTCTCACCTCTTTGAAAACCGTTTGATTTATGTCTGGGTTTTATACTCTGCGACGACCTCTGTGGTGATGCCGCCGCGAGGAGTAAATCGAGAGGTTACCTTCATCCATCGCGGTTTGCACGTCCTCGATAAATCGTCCAGGATATCGTTTGTGAGGGCTTCGTAAAAAATACCTTTATTACGGAAACTCTGCATGTAGAATTTCAGGCTCTTTAATTCGATACAGGATTGGTCAGGGCAGTATTCGATAAGGATTTCCCCGAAGTCCGGCTGGCCCGTGCGAGGGCAGACGCTCGTAAATTCAGGACATCGGATCCGAATACAATAATCCCGGTCGGGACGGGGATTATCAAACATGTCTATATCTATCCGCTCATTCATCATTCGATCCTTGTCAGACACTACCTCATTTCAGTATAATCCAACCATTCTTTCGATACAAGCAGGAATATGAAGAGGGGGGCGAAAAAACACGAATAGGGTTTTCTTAAAATTGGTTTTTTTCAGTTTTTGACAGATTTCAACAAAGTTGGTACAATCATACTGTGGACGTTCAATGGTTTATTGGCTGCAAAATCGGGGATTTCAAGAAGGAGGGTTCAGATGAAATCTAAGAGAGGATGCCTCAACAGACGACAATTTTTAGCAGTTTGCGGTGCGACGGCGACGTCTCTGCTTTGGTCATCCGATGGCGATGCAGCAGAAAACGCCGCGAAATCCAAGAAGCCCAATTTTGTCTTTATTTTCGCGGACGATTTAGGTTGGGGTGATTTAGGATGTTACGGCAATCAGCAGATTAAAACGCCTTGCCTTGATACGCTCGCGCAACAAGGTACATTGTTCACGCAGTTTTATGTCAACGGCTCAGTTTGCTCGCCGTCGCGAACGTCGATAATGACGAGTCATTTTCCCGCCCGTCATCGAGTGCACGGTCATTTCGCCACTCATGAAAAGAACAAAGACCGCGGGATGCCTAACTGGCTGGATCCCAACGTTTGTACCGTTACCGGATTGCTCCAAAAGTCTGGTTATGTCACCGGACATTTCGGCAAGTGGCATTTAGGCTCGGGGGAAGGGGCGCCCGAGCCCGCTAAATATGGACTCGATGAGCATTGCACGATCGTATCCAACGGCCCGCAACTCGAGGGTCGGGACGATCCGTATTTTTGGGCCAAGTCCACAACGCAGATTGTTGACAAGACCATCCAGTTTATTGACAAAAATAAAGACAAACCTTTTTATGTCAATGTCTGGACGCTGTTGACGCACGCTACGCTCCATCCCACCGAGGAGCAGATGAAACCCTATCAGAGATACGCTCCGAAAGGGGTACCTTATAAAGGCGCCAAGCAGATCTATTATGCTTCGGTTTCCGACCTGGATCGGCAGGTTGGGCGGTTGATTCAGAAGATTGACGAACTG
>JAFGTG010000461.1 GCA_016934255.1 Sedimentisphaerales bacterium | reverse complement strand
TGTCAGCGGCAACGTGGATTATCACTCCCATATCGACCAGGCGGGCTACGACGACTGGTGGAAGGATTCCGACAAGACGCCCGAAGACGGCTATAGCACTGACCTGATCACCCGGCACGGGATTGCCTTTATCGAGCGGCACAGGGACAAGCCCTTCTGTTTATATCTGCCTCACGAGGCGCCGCATAGTCCTTACCAGGGTCGGGGCGATTCGCCGGAGCGCTTGCCCGGCGGCAAGAAACGAAAGAAAGCCCAGGGGAAAGAAATCGCCCGGGCGTACAAAGAAATGGTCGAGGTCATGGACGAAGGCGTCGGGCGGATTGTCGAGACGGTCAAACGCCTGGGCCTCGAGCGCAAAACGTTCATCTTTTTCTGTTCCGACAACGGGGCGAACAGGAACGGCTCCAACGGCGCACTATCCGGCTACAAAGGTAGCTTGTGGGAAGGCGGGCATCGTGTTCCCGCTATCGCCTGTTGGCCCGGGCGCATCAAGCCGGGCACCGTGACTCACCAAACGGCGCTGGGGATGGATTTGTTTCCGACGATGGCGTCCGTCGCCGGTGCGAAGCTTCCGGCGGGGCTTAAGCTCGATGGTGTCGATTTACTGCCGATGCTCGTGGACGATAAGAAACTTCCCGAACGCACGTTGTTCTGGCGACATGCAAACCAAAAGGCCGTTCGACAAGGAGCGTGGAAACTGCGAATCCAGGGAACAAAAGTCGAGCTTTACGATCTTACAGAGGATCTTGGCGAAAAAAGAGACCTCGCCAAAATAAAGCCAGAGAGGACCAAAATGCTTGAAGATAAGCTTTCAAATTGGGAGAGGGACGTTTCAGCCGGCGTTGAAAAGAGAACCTAAGAACCGCTCCGGGCCGGGTTGAAAATCAGTTCGGTTACGTAGGAGACATTGGAGGAAACATAATGAAAGGTCAATCGATGAATCGGCGTGATTTTGTGAAGGGTTGTGGAATCTTGGTTGGTTCGACGTTGGTTTCGCAGCGAGTAACCGCTGGTGAAAACAAGAGACCGAACGTCGTCCTGATCGTCAGCGACGACCACGGTCTCGAAACGCTGGGTTGTTACGGCAACCCGGTCATCAAGACGCCGAACCTGGACGGTCTCGCCGCCGAAGGAGTGCGTTTTACGAACGCCTTTTGCACGTCGGCCAGTTGCAGCGCCAGCCGGTCGGTGATTCTGTCCGGCATGTACAACCACGCCAACGGCCAGTACGGCCACCAGCATAGCTATCATCACTTCGTTTCTTTCGACAACGTCAAGTCGCTCCCGGTCCGGCTCACTGAAGCCGGGTACCGGACGGGACGGATCGGCAAGTACCACGTCGCTCCCGATGAGGTCTATAAGTTCGACGTGGCGTTGCCCGGCAACAGCCGGAGTCCCGTCCAGATGGCGGAGAATTGCCGGGACTTTGTTCGTCAAGGCAACCAGCCGTTTTTCCTCTACTTCTGTATGAGCGATCCTCACCGCGGAGGCGGTGTGGCCGAAGATTTACACGGCAAGCCCGACCGGTTTGGCAACCTGGCCAAAGGTAACTATCCCGGCGTCAAAGAAGTACCTTACGATCCCAAAGACGTAATCGTTCCACCGTTTTTGCCGGACATACCGGAGTGTCGTGCGGAACTGGCGCAGTACTATCAAGCGATTTCCCGTGTGGACCAGGGCGTAGGCCAGTTGTTTAATGTTTTGAAAGAAGCCGGTCAATATGACAACACGCTCATCATCTACATTTCCGATAACGGAGTCGCCTTCCCGGGAGCCAAAACGACGTTGTACGAGCCGGGGATGAATCTGCCGTGTATCGTGCGTCAACCCGGGCAAAAGAACAAGGGTATTGCATGCGATGCATTGATTAACTTTGCCGACTTGGCGCCGACGATTTGCGATTTTGCCGGTGCACTATCCGGCGACAATACCTTCCAGGGCCGTTCGTTCAAGTCGGTTCTCGAACAGGAGCACCCGAAAGGCTGGGATGTCACTTATGCATCGCATACGTTCCACGAGATCACGATGTATTACCCGATGCGGGTCGTTCGCAAGAGGAAATACAAATTGATCTGGAACATCGCGCATGGTCTGGATTATCCGTTCGCCAGCGACCTGTGGGCTTCCTCGACCTGGCAGGCGACGCTTCGCGACGAACGCAAATACTACGGAAAACGTACGGTCGAGGCTTACCTCCACCGACCGAAATTTGAGCTATACGATCTTGAAAGCGATCCCCACGAAGTCAACAACCTCGCCGACGATCCCAAGTACGCCAAGGTGCTCGAAGAACTCAAAGCGAAACTCAAGGCCTTTCAAAAGCGAACGAAAGATCCGTGGATCGTCAAATGGGAGTATGAATAAAGCGTCCGTACTTGACAATAGGCCGTTGAGGTTTATGATGAATTTCAGACTCGCCGGTTATCATTTTTCGTGCGAGACAGAAGCCGAAAAACGCTAAAAAAGGGGACAAGTCAATGGCACTACTGTTAGGATACGACGTTGGGAGTTCCTCCATTAAGGCAACGTTGATGGAGGCCGAGACGGGAAAGGTGCTGGCCGCGGCGACGTCGCCGGAGAGGGAACTGGAGATCATCGCCAAAGAACTGGGCTGGGCCGAGCAGGAGCCTGAGGTTTGGTGGAAGCATGTGAAGGCGGCGACGGAGAAGATTAAGACGAAAGCCAAGTTTGATGCCGGCGATGTGAAGGCCATTGGTATCTCCTATCAGATGCACGGGCTCGTCGTTGTGGATAAGGACCAGCAGGTCTTGAGACCTTCGATCATCTGGTGCGACAGCCGGGCGGTGCAGATCGGCGAGCAGGCGGCGGCGGACATCGGTTCGGATAAGTGTCTCAAGCGGTTGTTCAACCTGCCGGGCAATTTCACGGCCTCGAAGCTCAAGTGGGTCATGGAAAACGAGCCGGACCTTTATAAGAAGATCGACAAGATCATGCTGCCCGGCGACTACATCGCCATGAAGATGACGGGCGAGATCAAAACGACGCCATCGGGTTTGTCCGAAGGGATCATGTGGGATTTTGAAGCCGACGGATTGGCGGACTTCGTGCTGGATAATTACGGCGTCTCAAGCGAGTTGATTGCCGAGACGGTTCCGACCTTTTCCGTCCAGGGCGAACTAACCAAAGAAGCGGCTATGGAGTTAGGGCTTGCCGCCGGGACGAAAATCAGCTACCGGGCGGGGGATCAGCCGAACAATGCCCTGTCATTGAGCGTCTTGCAGCCGGGTGAGATCGCCGTCACAGCAGGCACGTCCGGCGTCGTCTATGGCGTCAGCGATCAGAAAGATTACGATTCACAATCGCGCGTCAATGTCTTTGTGCACGTTAATCATTCGGCAGACGATCCTCGATACGGCGTATTGCTATGCCTCAACGGAACGGGAATTCTCAATAGCTGGCTCAAGCACAATTTCGTCGCCGGTGAGGGACTGGATTACGGGCAGATGAATGAACTGGCGGCCCAGGCGCCGGTCGGTTCCGATGGATTAGTTATTCTTCCGTACGGTAACGGAGCCGAGAGGACGCTGGAAAACAGAAATATCGGGGCTTCCGTTCACGGGTGGAATTTCAACGTGCACAAGAAGGCCCACGTCCTCCGGGCGGCTCAGGAAGGTATCGTTTTCGCTTTGAACTATGGTCTCGGCATCATGCGCGACATGGGCATCAAACTAACCACCGTCAAGGCCGGCAACGCCAACATGTTCCTGAGTCCGTTATTCGCCGAAGCCTTCGCGACGGTTACTGAAACGACCGTCGAACTCTACAACACTGACGGCTCGCAAGGCGCCGCACGTGGCGCCGGTATCGGCGCGGGCATCTACAGTGGCCCCGAAGAAGCCTTCATCGGCTTGGAACCCGTCAAGACAATCGAACCAAATAAGAAGCTAACGTCCAAATATCAACAAGCCTATCAAAATTGGCAAGATGTTTTAGAACAGCAATTGAAAGCATAATTCATGTCGTGTAAAACGGAACAAGAGATAGTCGGAAAGGAGTAAATGAATATGGCAAAGAAATCATTACATAGTATATGCCGATGGACGTTTAATCCGGGGAAGGGCGGGTTTGTGCCGGGGGATATGCGGCCGGAATGGGGAGGGAGCTTCGGGACACCGGAGATGATCCAACTCGTGGCCGACAAGATCCGTCCCCGGATTCCCAAGAATGTCGTGCTCGGTATCGAAATGCACTACGACGCTGAGGTCGATGACGACAATGCTGCAGCGGTGGCCGACGCTTTGGTCAGTAACAAACTCTATCTGGCTATGATCACACCCGGCGCGCACAGCCATTTCGGCTATGGCGGGATCGCCTCGCTCGATCCGAACGAACGCAAGGCTGCTGAAGAGCTTGGGACCAAGACGGTCGATCTGGCCTATTCCACCCTGAAGAAGGCCTGGCACCCGGATGTGGCTCCGGCTTTGATCATCTGGAACGGTTCGTTCGGCTACGATATCGCCACCGTCGGTATCAAGCAGATGTACCAGAACCTCAAGGAAAGCGTCGCCGGTCTGTGCAAGTACGAGCAGAAAAAGGGCGGCAGCCTTTACATCGGTTTCGAGCCTAAGCCTAACGAAGGACACCCCGCCATGCTGATTCCGACCGTCGCCAGTGCATTGTTATTCTGGTACAAGGTTGAAAAGGAGTTCGGCGTCTCTCTTGATAAGAAAGGCGTCAATAAAGAGTTCGGCCACTCCGAGATGATCGGTCTCGATCACGTGGCCGACACCGTCGAAGAATTGGACAACGGCATGTGCGTGCACATGCACCTCAACAGCCAGGGCTACAACGACGGTATCATCCTCGGCGGGCCGGGCAAGTACGATATCGACCACGGCGCCCGAATCAACGGCATGAACGTCGCCATCGCCGGGCTGATCCAGCAGGCGGGCTATAGCCGCTGGAAGGGTCACGACATGCAAACGCGGGCGTACGATAACACCGAGCAGGGTATCGACCGCGTCATCCGAAGCGTGTTGAGCTGGGAAGCCTGCGAGAAAGCCGCCAAAGAACTCAACACCAAATCCCTGATGAAACTATTGGCCCAGCGCGAAACCGCTAAGGCGGAGGATATGATGCGGGCCGCTGTCGTAGCCGCTCAGGGTTATTTTGACGAGATGTACAAGTAATACTTTCCGGGGTAGGTCCAAATTATGAGCACAACCGAGTTCACTCGTCGTGACTTCCTGAAGGCTGCGGGAGTTGGGGTGGCTGTCTGTAGTGTACCCGTAAGAGCCTGCCCTGAGCTTGTCGAAAGGGCATCGGAAGGAACGCCTCACGGCGTCACTACGAACCGGCCCAACATCGTGCTGATTATGGCCGATGATATGGGTTTTTCCGATATCGGCTGCTATGGCGGCGAGATCAACACACCGAACATCAACAAGCTCGCAACCGGCGGTCTGCGTTTTACGCATTTCTATAACAACTCGATTTGCGTGCCGACGAGAGCGTCGCTCCTCAGCGGATTATATTCGCAACAGGTCGGCGTCTATGGCAATAGTCCGCGAGTGATGAAAAACTGTGTCACCCTGGCGGAAGTGCTCAAATCCGCTGGCTATCGCACCTTGATGACGGGCAAGTGGCACGCCCAGGAGATTCCCGTTCAGCGCGGTTTCGATCGATATTTCGGCCTGACGGACGGCTGTTGCAATTTCTGGAATCCCGGCCCGCGCCGGCCGGGTGAGCCGGAGCCCGGCAGAAAGAAAACCGATTATGGGTATCCCCGCGGCTGGGCTATCGACGATAAGGTTTATAAGCCTTATGCGCCCAAAGATCTGAATTTCTATACGACCGACGCCTTTACAGATTATGCGCTCAAGTACCTCGATGAATACGCCGGGGAGGACAAGCCTTTCTTCCTTTACGTGGGTTATACGGCGCCTCACTATCCATTGCACGCCTGGCCGGAGGATATCGCCAAATACCGGGGCAAATACCTGATCGGTTGGGATAAGCTCCGGCGACAACGCTACGAGCGCCAGATTGATATGGGCTTGTTCGAGCGACATTGGAAGATGTCACCCCGCGACGAAGACGTGCCGAAATGGGACGACGTGTCGGACAAGGACGCCTGGGACCTGAACATGGCGGTCTATGCGGCGATGATCGACCGGATGGACCAGAACATCGGGCGGATATTGGCAAAAATCCGCCAACGCGGCGAGGAGGATAATACGCTGGTTCTGTTCCTTTCCGACAACGGCGGTTGCGCCGGAAAGGCCAATTATACACCCGACATCCCGCCCGGCCCGGTCGAGTCCTATCGCTCGGTGGATCCACCTTGGGCCAACGCCAGCAATACGCCGTTCCGAAAGTTCAAGGTCTGGGACCACGAGGGCGGTATCTCTACCCCTCTGATTGCTTACTGGCCGAGTGTCATTAAGAAGGGCGGTCAAATTACCCATCAGGTCGGACATATTATTGATGTCATGGCGACCTTTGTCGATATCGCTGAAGCGGACTATCCCTCTTTATATAAAGGTCGGGACATCCTGCCGGCCGAGGGCAAAAGTCTATTGCCGATCCTTCAGGGCAAACAGCGAGCCGGGCACGAAGCGATCTTCTGGCAAATCAATAAGAACTCAGGCGGGCGGGCCGTGCGAACCGACCAATGGAAACTCGTCAAGGCCGATCCGAAGAAGCCCTGGGAACTCTACGATATGCAAGCGGACCGGACCGAATTGAACAATCTGGCCGATACGTATCCTGACAAAGCAAAGGAGCTTTCCAAGTTGTATGACGGTTGGGTAAAGCGATGCCATTTGCCTGCTTAGTTAATAAAGCAGTGGGTGATATCAAAAGGATTGAGGAATCTTCTTATGAATCGACGAGCGTTCATGAGGCTCGTTCTTCGCGGGGTTGCTGCCGGGGCGACGGCAGCCGTCGTTCCGATCAAAACGGTGACCGCAAGAGCGTCCAACAGCCAAAAGCAGCCGAATATTATCTTGATTATGGCGGACGATATGGGTTTTTCCGACATCGGCTGTTATGGCGGGGAAGTCCATACACCGAATCTGGATCGGCTCGCAGCCGGCGGACTGCGATTTACGCAATTTTATAACGCCGCCCGATGTTGCCCGACGCGGGCGTCGTTGCTAACCGGATTGTACCCTCACCAGGCGGGAATCGGACACATGGTCGGCGATAGAGGATACCCCGCCTACCAGGGCTATCTGAACGAGCATTGCGTCACCATCGCCGAGGCCCTGAAGCTTGGCGGATACCGAACGCTGATGTCCGGCAAATGGCACGTCGGCGAAAAACGGCCCCACTGGCCGACCGACCGCGGATTCGATAAATACTTCGGCCTGATCAGCGGCGGCGCCAATTATTTCGATATCACAAAGACCAAGGCCAAGGGCGTCAAACGCCAAATGGCGATGGATGACAAGCCGTACACGCCGCCCAAAGAGGGCTTTTATCTCACCGATGCGTTCAGCGACAACGCCGTCACCTTCATCAACCAGTACGGCCGGGGGCCGGAACCGTTCTTTCTCTATCTGCCGTACACGGCGCCGCATTGGCCGCTGCATGCCTGGCCCGAGGACATCGCCAAATACAAAGGCAAGTACCTCAAGGGCTGGGACGCGCTGCGACAGGAGCGCCGCGAGCGAATGATCAGGATGGGGCTGATCCGTGACACGTGGCCGCTCTCGCCGCGGGATACGACCATGTGGCCCTGGGCCGATGAGAAAAACAAGGAACTGCTGGATTTGAAGATGGCGGTCTATGCCGCACAGATCGAGCGGATGGATTACGGTATCGGCCGAGTGCTCAAAAAGATCGAACAGATCGGCGCTCGTGACAATACCTTAGTCCTGTTCCTCGCCGACAACGGCGGCTGCGCCGAAGGCGGGCCGGTCGGCTTCGACAATCGCAAGAACGGATTGCCGCCGGGCGGGGTGGACTCCTACATGAGCTACGGTCTCTCGTGGGCCAATGCGAGTAACACGCCGTTCAGGCGTTACAAACACTGGGTGCATGAAGGCGGTATTGCGACGCCCCTGATTGCTTACTGGCCCGCGGTCATAAAAAACGCCGGCGAGCTAACCCATCAGCCCGGCCATATCATCGACATCATGGCTACCTGTCTGGACGTTGCGGGGATCACGTATCCAGGGACGTACAAGGGCCATTCGATCACACCGCCGGAGGGCAAGAGCCTTCTACCGATCTTCAAGGGCCGACAACGAGAGTCGCACGAGGCCCTCTATTGGGAGCACGAAGGCAATCGAGCCGTTCGACAAGGCCGCTGGAAACTTGTCGCCATTCATGGTAAACCCTGGGAGCTTTACGATCTGGAGGCGGATCGTACTGAATTGAACGATTTGGCGCATAAGCATCCGGAAAAAGTCGAGCACCTCAAGTCGCTTTATCAAAGCTGGGCGAAGCGTTGCGGCGTGCTGCCGTGGCCCATCAAGAAACCCAGAACGTGACATCAAATCACGATGGTTTGATTCGGCTGTGTGTGATATGGAAAGAGCCCGTTTATTCTTTATCGATAACCTCAGAATCCTCTTAATCACGCTGGTCATCATGGAGCATTTGTCCATCACGTATGGCGGGCCGGGTTCGTGGTACTACAAAGAGATCGAGCCGGACAAGATTTCATTCATCGTGCTGAGCTGGCACAACGCGACGAACCAGGCCTACTTTATGGGTTTTCTGTTCCTGATCGCGGGCTACTTCACTCCCGGCTCCTACGACCGCAAAGGGCCGCGCCGATTTTTCAAAGACCGGCTCTTGCGTATGGGCATTCCGATGTTGTGCTACGATTTTGTCATCGGTCCGCTGGTGGCTTACCCATTGATTCGGACCGGCGCCTGGAAGACCTCCTCGTCCTATCGCGACTATCTCGCACGATACTATACTCGTTTCCACGTCGGAACCGGGCCGTTGTGGTTCGTCGAGACGCTGCTGATATTCGCTATCTTTTATATGCTGTGGCGGAGGTTCTCGCGACCGGTTACACCGCCAGCTCCAAACAAAGGCGACATACCGAGTAATTGGCTCATCGCGGTTTTCGCCCTTGTGGTGGGTACGATCACCTTCACCGTGCGAATATGGCTGCCTGTCGGCTGGGCGTTCGGACCGTTGAATCTGCAATTTCCGTTCTTCCCGCAATATATTTGTATGTTTATTGTTGGTATTCATGCCTATCGGAATAATTGGTTCTTACGGCTACCCGATGGAATGGGTAGGTTCTGGCTTTGCGTTGCCGTCGTCTTCATTGCCATAGGCTTTCCCGCTCTATTTATGTTCGGCGGAGCTGCCACAGGCAATACCGATCCCTTTATCGGCGGCCTCCATTGGCAATGTCTCGCCTATTCGATCTGGGAGCAGTTTGTATGTGTGGCCGTGGTCATCGGTTTGCTGGTTCTGTTCCGCAAGCGATTCAATCGACAGGGCACCATCGTAAAAGCAATGTCCGACAGTAGTTACACGGCGTATATCATCCATGCGCCGGTGATTATTCTTTTTACCCTGGCGGTTCGGAGCGTCACGTTGTATCCGCTCTTGAAATTCGCCGTGGTCGTCCCAATCGCCGTGGCGCTGAGCTTTGCCCTCGCCAACGTCATTCGACAACTCCCCCTGGCCAGGAAGATCCTTTAGCGCGTTCATCCGGAGCGGCCGGTCTGCATTTGGCTTTGTTTTACATTTACAGTAGAGTTCTCATGTAGGGGCAGGCCCATGTGCCTGCCCAGGGCGATCACATTGGATCGCCCCTACGAAATTGGGTTTGTTTTTCAAAATCATGTCTTTGTTTAGGATCCATTCGACTCCGCTCAGGACATGTTTAGAAATTAGAGTTTCTGATTTCCGGCCGAAGGCTGGCGATTGGCTTTGTTTTTTCAGTTTCAACCACGAATGCACACAGCCTGCCCTGAGCGCAGTCGAATGGGAATTTACACGGTTTCTTATATTTTTTGATACGGATTCGGAGGATTTCTGTACGTTTTTGTAAAAATATGTGAAATTTTGTGCATTTTTGAAAAGTTTAATAACGTTTTGAGCCACGAAGGCACGAAGACACAAATTGGGTTCGTTTTTTTGATTAACCACGAATGAACACCAATGAACACTTCAATCCGGACGATATACGAACGACGAAACTTAACCGCGGATTGCGCTGATCCGTTCGACTTCGCTCAGGACAGGTTCAAGCGGATTTTTGTTCTTCGACATTGGATATTGGGCGTTCGATATTCAATATTCAATATTCAATACCTTCTTGCCTGATATCCTGATCTTCACCCCCTGATAGCCTGATCATCTGATCTCCTTCCGCCTCTCTTCGGCCTGTTGTCTGACTTCTGTATTCTATATCATTAGTCAATAATCAATATACAATAATCAATTAGATAGGTATTATACTAAATTATACGCCAAAAATCAAGTGAATTCTTTGTTTTTTAGCCACGGAGGCAACTCAATACTAAAAACCAACAACCAGAAACACATTTAGCCACAGAGGACACCGAGTGCACTGAGGAATAATCTATGTCGAAGGATTCTTGTCATCTCGACCGGAGGGCCGGTCGTTTCGGGCCGGAGCGGAGAGATCTGGTTACGAATGGACCAAATTACTCGTTTTGTAAGGTAGTGGCTCTCTTCGGTAGTCTTGTAGGGTGGCGGCTGCGCCCCACCGATATTTCTATCAAGAAAAACTTCGTGATCCTTCCCGTTCGACAGGCTCCATTTTATCCGGGCTCATGGCCGAGGGCAGGTATGGACTTCGTGGTAAATGGGCTTTTATGATGCTTTTTCGTATTTTTTAGACACAGATTTCACAGATTTTTCAGCCACAGAGGACTCAACGCGGCCTCGGGCTTCGCCCGTTGGCCGCAACCAAAAAATTCCGTAGGATGGGCAACTTGTTGCCCCGCCGTTAGGTGTCC
>JAFGTG010000460.1 GCA_016934255.1 Sedimentisphaerales bacterium | reverse complement strand
GTCCGTACAGGAAAACGTGCCGCCGATATGGCCCTTCCTGGTTTCATAAACGGTCTGTAAAACCTGCCGGCGGATCCTATTGGCTTTTCGCTTAAAATCGTTACACTTTTCTTCCATCATTCACCCGACCCTCACACGCATTTTTTCACTGATACAACGCTCTATCAGCTCATCAAATTTAGACCTGTATTCGTGTAAATCCGTCAGATCGAGGTTATACGGCTTAATAAAGAAACGCTTATTCTCAGTGAAATAAAACGAAGGATTTTTCCAGAGATTATCGACATCCAGGTTATCCACAAAAAGGTCGTCTCGTAATGCCTGTTCGAACAACTTGGTCCCCGGAAACGGGATCAGATTCGATACGATGGGTTTATCCACATCGATCTCTTCGATCAATCTGTATGTATCTTCCAACGTTTCTCTTGTCTCTTCCGGCAACCCCATGATGAAAAACGCCCGTACATACAATTCAGGATATTTCTTCGTAAGCTGAACGACCTCGTAAATCTTTTCGAGGGGAAGGTGTTTGCCCATGATCCGGTTCCGTATGAAATCGGAACCGCTTTCAATGGCGAAAGAAATCCTGACTAAGCCTGCCGTTACGAGGGCATCCAGGACGTCTGCATCAAAGGTCCGTGTCGCAACCCCATTGGGGGTTTCAAATTGAATGTTGAGATTCCTTCGTATGATCTCATTACACAATTCCAGGGTGTTTCTTTTATTAAGGGTTAGGTTATCATCCATAAAAGAGAAATGACTGTGTCCATATTCGTCATATAAAAATTGGATTTCATCGACCACGTTTTTCGGCGACCGGCTCCTCCACTTCGGTCCCATGACCATAAACATCGAGCAGAAATTGCATCGCATGGGACAGCTTCGGCTTGACAGGAGGGGAAGCGAAGCATTGATGGGCAAACCTCTCGGATTATGCCAGTTCGAGGTATCATGGTAGTAATCTTCCAAGTTGATCAGATGATAGGCCGGAAAAGGGAGCGCATCGAGATCGGAAATAAAATTGCGTTTGGGATTGACCGCAATGGTACGACCGACTTTATAGGCAAATCCATCGATCCGATCGAATTCATAACGGCCCGTCCGATGCATCGCGGCCAGTTGCGTTATGGCCGTCTCCCCTTCTCCAAGAACGATCCAATCGATGGAACGACAGTTCGTAAGAATCTCTTTATGGTAAAGGGTCGCGTGAATTCCCCCCATAACAATGGGTATCGCGGGAAAGGCGTCTTTTATTTTTTCTGAGAATCGCAGCGCATCAGGAAACTGGCCGGAAAATAAACACCCCAATCCGATCATCGAAGGTCGAAAATCCGAAACTCTCTCGATAACCGCTTTATCATATGCCTCTTTGATGTTTTGGGATTCATGGAGTCTTAATATATTCAAATCAAGAATATTGACTTCAACACCCGTTTTTTGCAGCACGGCCGCTAAATACAACATATTCGGCGGCACATAATATTCCTTATTCGATATCACCTCAGGAGTGGGAGGATTGATTAACAAAAACTTCATCTCGGTCTCCTTCGAGAGGTTCGACGATTTTCTGATTGGATTGACAAACAACCTCGACAAAGACCGGGCCCGGTCTCTCGATGATCTCGCGAATGTTGTCGTCCATCTCCTCGTAGCGATCTATTTTGGCGTAAGGCAGATCGAATGCATCTGCAATCTTCCTGAAATCGAGCATTTCATTTCGACCGATTTGATCCGAGCCGATGTAACGCCCCTCAAACAAAGCGTCCTGGGTGTTCCGGATCGATGCGTAGCCGCCGTTGTTGATGACGAACAGCTTCACATTCACTCTGTAATACGACATTGTTTTCAATTCCTGAATATTCAGCTCGAGCGAGCCGTCTCCCGTTACCGCAAGCACCCGGGCCTCTTTGTCGGCGAGACTACATCCGATCGCCAACGGCACGCTCAATCCCATCGAAGCAAACGCCCCGGAAGTCACCTCCCGCTGGCCATGCTCAAACCTCAGCGTTTGTCCCGTAACGAAATAGGACGATCCCGCATCGCTCACAAAGATATCGTTCGGCCCGGATAACGCATCCAGACGGCTTGTAAAATAGTAAAGATCGATAGGATTCCGCTTGTGCTCGTTGGTAATGATCGGATACCGGCGCTTGTAATCCCGACAGGTCCGGAGCCACGCGCTCCAATCCGGAAGATCGACGTTGTTCGCTCGAACAAGAAGCCTCGTGACAACATCCTTTAAATTCGCATGAACCGATAAATCGATCCGCCTTCCCGGTCTCGCCAGTTCCGCCTCGTCTATGTCAACCGCAATGATCTTCGTATCCGGCGACAGGAGATCGTCGTCTTCACCGACAAAAGCAACCGCCAGCCGGCTGCCAAGCACGAGAATCAGATCGCTGTCCTGCACAATAAGCTTGTTGTATCGAAGTCCCTTGGCGTAACCGCCATGGCCGAAATTATTCTCGTTCGAAAAGGGCATCATGTCCTGCCCCAATCTCGATAAAATAACTGGAACATCGAGCCGTTCCACCAACCGGACGAATTCTCCGAGAGCCTGCGCCTGCCGTACGCCCTGCCCTGCAATAATCAGGGGCCGTTCGGCGTGTCTCAACAAAGCGAAAATATCGTCAACGGATTTATCCAGGCCGTCATGGTCAATTCGAGTCTCCGGCGGTTTCCATCCCCGGAGATGGTCCGGGTCGATTTCCGCCGCCTGAACGTCCAGAGGGATGTCCAGCCAAACCGGGCCGGGACGCCCCGACATAGCTAAATACACCGCTCGTTCAAGATGATAGCGGATATCGTCCGGATCGTTCACCATTACGGCATATTTCGTGATCGAATCGACGATCTCAATAATATCCAGCTCCTGCACCCCGAATGTTCTGAGTCCATTGATGCGGGCATTGCGAGTGGTGTGACGGCGCTGAACCTGCCCGGAGATGACAAGGATGGGCGCCGAGTCCACCCACGCCTCGGCGATCCCCGTTACGGCATTGGCGCCGCCGGGCCCCGTCGTCACATAAACGACACCCAGATGCCCGGTAATCCGGGCATACGCCTCGGCCATCATCGGCGCCGTTGACTCGTTCCTCACGCTGATATGATTGAGCTTACCATGACAAGCGATGCCATCATCCAGATAGATCGACCCGCCGCCGGAAAGCATAAAAACATCCCTGACGCCCTGCTGATAAATGAAATCAGCGATATAGTCGGCAACTCTTATCATCCCATCGTCTTGCCCTTATTATGTCCGATAAACTTATTCATATCCTATCGGATAGTAATACTCTTTTTAGTTATCGGCTTTTTGGACAAGATTTGAATAGGGGTTTTCACGCTGGACTTGGATTTATTCCCGGCAAATTTAACGGCGTAATCAATGGCATTTAAAAGACTTGTTACATTCGCCCGTCCTTGGCCCGCCTTTCCAAAAGCCGTCCCGTGATCGACGGACACCCGGATAATGGGGAGTCCCAACGTCACATTCACTCCCGCCACAGAGGCCCATTGTCCATTTTCCTCATCCCACACAAAACCGGCCAGTTTGAGGGGGATATGCCCCTGGTCGTGGTACATTGAGACGGCGATATCATACCAGCCGCCTTTGACTTTCGAGTAAAGCGTATCCGCTGGTACGGGACCGTCAACGCAATACCCTCTTGATTGAGCTTCCTGAATGGCTGGGATGATCTCTTCCGCCTCCTCTATACCGAAAATCTTCCCATCGCCGGCGTGGGGATTCAGCCCAGCTACGCCGATTTTCGGCTCATCAATCCCTAATGCCCTACAGGCATTATGCGCTATTTCAATAACGTCAAGAACTCGCTCTTTTTTAACCAAATCGCACGCCTGTCTTAACGAAACATGTGTCGTGACGTGAACGGTCCTCAGATTGCCGTGGGCCAGCATCATGGAATATTTCTCCGTGCCGGTCAAATCAGCGAACATCTCCGTATGCCCCGGATATTTCTCCCCATAGCCTCCCAGCTTGAATGATTCCTTGTGAATCGGACAGGTAACCGTCGCATCAAGCTCCCCGGCCAAGGCAAGCTTAATCGCCCTGACGATATATTCCCCCGAAGCCCTGCCGCACATAGCGGATACTTTTCCGTACACCAGCTTATCCATATTGACATTCTTCAAATCAAGAACATCAATCGTACCGCAAACGTATTTTCCCTCACTCGGATGGCTGACGGGATGAACGTCAAGCGTGTCAATCCCGGTAAAACGAATCGCATCCTGAATGCAGCGTGCATCCCCCACCACTAACGGCTTGCATTTTTGATAAACGTCCTCTCGTGATAAGACTCTGACACACAATTCCGAACCAATCCCAGCCGGATCACCCATCGTCATGCCAATCATAGACCTCATCATTCTGCTCCTAATTATTGACTGTTGCAGATACACACTTTGTCATTCCCGCGAAGGCGGGAATCCACTTTTTGCGTCCCCAACAGCTCGACAAGTTGACTATGAATCCTGCCATTCGAGGCCAATACATCTGTCGTTTGTAGTGTCAGAGGCCGACCTTGAAAATCAGTGACCTTACCCCCCGCCTCCTCGACGATCACCTGCCCGGCCGCAAAATCCACGAGCTTCGTCTGATGAAAAATTCTCGCCTCCATCCATCCCCGCGCCACGCCGCACAAATCGACGCACGCCGAGCCGAATATTCTCAATGTAAAACAACGTTCAGACAGCGGGGATAAATTCTTCAGCATCGATTCGTGCTTGTGAAACTGATTATCGTAGGCAATCAGCGATTCTCCGAGTCTCTCTGTATCCGAACAATGAATCACCTGCCCGTTAAGGTAAGCTCCCTCGTTTTTAACGGCGTATAGACAATCCTGAAATTCGGGTAAATAGATGACACCTGCAAAGGGAACGCCTTTGGAATAGACGCCAATGGATATGGCATAGAAAGGAATGTTATGGATGAAATTGTGCGTTCCGTCCAGAGGGTCGATAATAAATACGATTTCCTCATCGCCGACGATCTCGCCCACTTCTTCAGAGAAGATTTTGGCGTTCTGAAATTTCCCTGAGAGAAATCCCGCTATTGCATTCTCCGAGGCGATGTCGCAGTTCGTCACCAACTCTTTGTATGTTTTATGTCTGTACATAAGCCCCGACCGTGCTCCCTGCAGGGCCTTATTCCCCTCCCGGACGGCTTCCTGTAAGATGTCAGCGATATCTTCCACGTTCAATTCTTATTATTCATAATCACATCAAACAATTTGTCATTCCCGCGAAGGCGGGAATCCGCTTCATACGTTACTTTTTTGGATCCCACCGCGAGGTGTCCCTGACGGGACTGCCCTTCGCAGGGATAACAACATCAGTGCGAGTACGTTAAAATGTCGGACCGATTCGATTCATGGCGAATTCCCGACAGCCGTTTCTTTCGGAACACGTCTTGACGCCATTGCAGACACGCAAAAGAAACTCGAAAATCCGCTCCGCTATATCGGAAAGGGCTTCCCCGCCTATGACACTTCCCGCATTGATATCCATATAATCATTCATATGAGAAAATACTTTGTTGTTCGATGCGATCTTAATCACCGGCGTCACGGGATGTCCTAACGGGGTTCCGAGCCCGGTGGTGAAAAGGATCACCTGTGCGCCCCCGGCGACCATGCCCGTCACCGATTCCGGATCGTTGCCTGGCGTGTCCATAATCACCAGCCCTCTTGATTTGGGCCTGTCCGCGTACTCCACAAATTCCTGTATGAACGAACGTCCCCCCTTGGCTATACACCCCAACGATTTCTCTTCGATGGAGCTCAATCCCGACCGGATATTTCCCGGCGTCGGATTGGCGCCCAGCATGTCACATCCGCAATACCTGGACGCTTTGACATATTCATTAATTCGAGAGAATAATTTGTCCTTCACGTCCTGTTGTTGTATTCTTTCGCTTAAAGCATCCTCCGCTCCGATCAGTTCGGGTGTCTCCGCCAGGATAACCGTCGCACCGGATTCCACCAATCGATCGCTGACCAAACCCACGGCGGGATTGGCGGTGATTCCGGAAAAAGGATCCGATCCCCCACATTCAAGCCCGACGACAAGGTCCGACAGATCAAATTCTTCCAATGGCTGGTTTGAAAGATACGCCTTGATTTCTTGTATATGCTCTTTTGCACGATCAATGACTTTATCCCGGCGTCCTATGTCCTGAATGATAATGTGCCTGACGATTTTATTCTCCGTTTCAATCGCCGATTCGATCTGGTCAACACCGATGGTCTCACACCCCAAGCCAACAAGCAAAATCCCGCCGACGTTCGGATTGTTGCACACGCCGGCAAGCGTCCTCAAGACCTGGTCTTTGTCGTTGCCGAGATGAGTGCACCCATGCTGATGAATCATTGGAACCAAATTCCTGTCAAGCAAACCGATCTGCTCGACGAAAGAATTGGCGCAACATACGCTCGACAGGACGACGAAATGATTTCGAATTCCCAATCTCCCCCCGGCTCTTCGATAGCCTCTCAGACGCATTGGTTATTGCTCCCGCCTCTTCTCATGTCGGTTAATCCTCGCATGTTGTCCACATGGACTTGCTCACCCGATTTAATATCCTTGCAAGCCGTACCAATCTTATGGCCGTATTTATAAATCGATGAACCGCACTTGATGGGAGTTAAGCTGATCTTGAAACCGGCATTGATCCGCTGCACGATATTCAAAAGTATCTCAGTTCCTTTATGCACCAAAACATATTTCCCTGGGAGGATGTCTTTCAACGCAACACAAACATTGTCCTTTTCGTTCAGAACAATGACGCTCTCGGACAACGACGAAGGATTTACTTGATCTTCCATGAAGCGTCCTCTTTCTCGAACAGTTTTTCCATCTCCTCGAGGTCCCTCCACGAATCAATCTGTTTCCAAAATCCTTTATGATCGAATACGGTCGCCTGCCCCTCCGAAATGAGTTTCTGCATCGGCTCCCGTTCCAGGAAGCTGTCCTCCGTCACGTAGTCAAACAAGTGAGAATTCGAAACAAAATACCCCCCCTTGATGATAGTCCCGACCGGTTCTTCAAAACTATACTTCGTGATGATCCCATTTTCATGCTGAATAATGCCCTGCCGAACCGTCGGATGCACGCCGAGCACCGTCAGCACCTTCCCTTGCGCCCGGTGATGCTCGATCAATTGAGAAAGATTGACGTCCGTTACAATGTCGTTGGTCGTAACCACAAACGGGCCGTCCTTCAACAAATGGCTTATGCCGATAAGCATACTTCCCGTCTTGTTATTGACTCCCGTGTTAATCACATCAACGTGAATCTTATCCAACAGTTTTTTGATTTGATCGTTACCGTCACTTTCGTTGATAAGCTCCCTAATGTCTTCTTCGCAATCCGAATCAACACAGATCATTATGTCCGTCAATCCGTAAAAATAGAAATGCTTCAACACGTAATATAGAAACGGCAGCCCTTTCACCGGAATCAGGGCTTTGGACGTCAGACCCTTGCCATTTAAAAGATGCACCCCTCTGCCTCTCGATAATATGACCGCTTTCGGTTTCACGCTTCTTTTTCTATGATGCTAAAAAGGCCCTTTGAATTTTCTTTCGTAACTGTAGAAATCTTCATTCGAAAGATCGGCTTCCGGCAGCGCTAGTTTGGATTCCACCGCCCGGATAATATCGATGGCGTTCGGATAAAAACAATTCTCCAGATGCCGCGCGCTCGGACAGGGCGTAAACGCATAGCCAATCCGATGGACGGGAGACTTCAGCCGGTCGAAACACAGTTCGGAAACGCGCGCGGACAACTCCGCGCTGAAGCCGCAATACGTCCAGTCATTATCCGCGACGATACATTGCCCCGTTTTGTCCACCGACTGAAAAATGAGTTCATCATCCAGAGGGGAAATCGTCCTGGGATCGATCACTTCGACCTTGACGCCGTGCCGATCCGCAAGAATTTCCGCGGCCTTCAACGCCTCTACATTCATCCAGGACGTGGCGATAATGGTCAGATCATCCCCCTGGCGGAGAATATTGCCCACTCCCAACGGAATAGGCTCGGCCGGCTCGTCAATCATGTCCACGACATCGTACAACCACCGATGCTCTATAAAAACAACGGGATTTTCATCTCGTATCGCCGAAAGAAGCAATCCTTTTGCATCGGCGGGCGTCGTCGGTGCCACGACTTTTAAACCCGGCAGGTGAGCAAACCAGGAGAACATCGACTTACTGTGCTGAAAAGACTGCCCCCATCCCCGACCGATAATGGCACGGATGACTAATGGAACGTCAACGGTCCCCCCCGTCGAGTACCGGTAGCTGGAGACCATATTGGCCAGTTGATTCATCGCCAATAATAAAAAATCCACGCGCATGTGAATATGAATCGGCCGCATGCCATTGATCGCCGCCCCCAGTCCAAAACCCGTCATGGCGTCTTCGGATAACGGCGTAGAAAAACACCGTTCTTCGCCGAATCGTTCCACCAGCCCTTTCGTGCTTCCGAAAATACGTTTATGATCCGCCACATCAATCCCGTACACAAAGACGCGAGGATCGGCTTCCATCTCCTGCACCATGGCCTCATTCAGCGCCTCGCGATAACTGATACGCCTCATTCCATTACTCCTGTATATACCGCACTATTTTCCGCCAAGGGCGCTTTTTGAGCCCTCGTGAGACTGCTGTCGATCTGCTCCTCGACCCCTTTCTCAAGCGTGCGGATCTCCCGCTCATCCCACCCAAGCTCTTGAAGCTTCGTTCGCTGTAATCGTACGGGATCGACCTTTAACCATTCCTCGAATTCATCTTTGGAACGATACCCGGCGTCGAAATCCTCATTCACCCCCACGTGTTCTAAATACCTGTAATATTTCAAGTGGAGAAAACTGGGTTGCTGCGTCGCCCGGGATTTTTCCATGGCCTTACAGGACAGTTCGTAAATGCGCCCTGGATCAGTTGTTTTATCCTGAAACACATGACAATGAAACGTGGACACAACCTCTGCAATCGAATCATACCCATGCCTTTGATGCGCAGGCGTATGAACGGCCAGCCCGTTATCTTCACAAACAAATAGCATGGGGATATACATAAGACAGGCCGCGTTAAGACTTTCCCAAAAGACTCCTTCGTCGATGGCGCCGTCTCCAAAAAACACGGCCACCGTTTTTTTGTTATTCAACCGCTTATCCGCAAAAGCGGCTCCGACGGCCACCGGGATGGCGCTGGCCACGATAGCGGACGTCCCCATAAATCCATCTTTCGGCGCGCACAGATGCATCGATCCGCCGACGCCTTTCAAAAAAGCCGTCTCTTTTCCGTACATTTCCGCAAAGAAATCATCCGTATCTCCGGTCTTGGCTAAGTACAAGGCATGGGACCTATACGTCCCGAACACCTGACTTTCCGGTCCCAGGGCGTGACATACTCCCACCGAGACGGCCTCCGATCCCATAGACATATGCATGGGCGTTTTCATCTCATCATCGAAATAATGCTCGACAATCTTCTCCTCGCTTTTCCGAATGAGATATAACTTCTGATAAAGATCGAGATTCAGACTTTTCCTATTATGGGATTTCATAGCCTCTTTCTATAAAAACCGCGCCAGTAATCCAACGTGTCACTCAATGTTTGATCGAATTTGATTTCCGGTTTCCAACCCGTGGCGTGCACGAATTTATCAACACAGGGAATTTGCAGCGTCACGTCCGACGGCCTGAGACGGGCCGGATCGACTTCGATTTTAATGTCTTTGAAAGTCGAGAGCGCCAGCAATTTATCGAGCATTTCACCAATGGTCATGGTCTCACACCCGCCGATGTTATACACCTCACCGGGCTGACATTTATTCACTAACAACCAGTACGCCCTGACGGCGTCTCGGACGTCGGAAAACGTCCTGACACTCTCCAGGTTCCCAACTTGAATGACCGGTTCCGCCAAACCGGACTCTATCGCGGCGATCTGCTTGGCGAAATTAGACACCACGAATACCTCTCCCCTTCGAGGTCCCGTGTGTGTAAACATCCGCGTTCGGATGGTCTTGATCTTCCATGAAATCCAATACTGAAACGCCAGCATGTCTTCGCCCACTTTGCTGACCGCATAAGGAGAAGCCGGACGCAAAGGATTCTCTTCTCTGATCGGAACTTCGTCCTCCTTCACTTGCCCGTACACTTCCGACGAGCTGCAAACATGGATGACCGGATCGTAGCCATTCGACTGCTTCAACTGCTTTGTGGCTTCAAGCAAATGACACGTACCGACAATGTTCGTCTCAAGCGTATCAATAGGAACGACGAAGCTAAAATCCACATACGATTGCGCCGCCAGATGGAAAATGACGTCCGGCTGATATTCGGCGAGGATCGTCCGGACCGATGGATAGTCCCTCAGATCGCAATAGCGCAAGTTAATACGATCCAGGATACTTTCGATATGATCTTTGGGAGATCGCCACCGAACGATCCCCGTCACCATCACGCCGGGATGATGATTGAGAATGTATTCGGCCAAATGACTCCCGACAAATCCCGTGATTCCGGTTATAAGGACTTTCTTATCGTTCATCTTATACACAGTTGTCGAATGAGTGATGACTCCTCATGTCTTGTACAAATTCTCCACGCTGTACTTTTCAATCAGCCGGCTAAACAATGTCAATCGCCTTCCGACGGATTCGAGAGAACCATTCGCATAAACCTGGACTTCGATATTCAACGACGAATTCGCTCGACGATCGCGGACCGGCACGATCATCCGAACGAGTTCATCTTCCTGCCTAACCTCGTTGTCTTTTTTCCAAATTAATATTTTCTCCGCCCCGCTCCGCTCAACCAGCCGCAACGAACTACTTGCGAAATCCATCTCGCCCGCGGCAAAACATATGGCCTGCCACCACTCATCGAACTTTTCGACCTGTCGAAAATGCAGTTCGATGTTCTCATAGGCCTCTAATTCCTGCTTCTTCTGGCTCGTGATCGTGTGCTTCCTTTTAAGCTCGGCTATCATGTCTCGCAATCGGATCGACCCCACGACTCGGAAGACCAGAACGAGAAGAAGCAAGGTACAGATAAAGATAACGATGGTCTGACTGTTGCGAGTCACCAGCATGAACATACCCAGTCCGGCCGCCAGTAACGTGATAAGGTACGCCGTTAAAACAACGTGCCGTTGATGCAAGCCCAGGGCCAACAACCTGTGATGAAAATGGCTGCGGTCCGGGGAAAACATGGATCGTCGCTCCAGGAAGCGCCGCAACATTGAAAATAACGTGTCGAAGATAGGGATACCCAACGCCAGGATGGGCAACGCCAAACCGACGATCGTCTCGGTTTTCGTGGCGGATAGAACGCTGGCGGAGGCAATGGTGAACCCCAAAAACATGCTGCCCGAATCCCCCATGAATGTCTTCGCCGGCTCGAAGTTAAAAAGCAGGAACCCGGTTAAGCTGCCTAATAAAGCCAGCATGAGAATGGCCATAATCGTGTCACTGTTGTAGATGGCCAGCACGGCGATAACGCCACACGCAATCGCAGAGATTCCCGCGGCGAGCCCATCCAATCCATCACTCAAATTGATGGCATTGGTAATACCGATGATCCAGACAATCGTAAAAATCCAGGAGAACCAGCCGAAATGAATCGTGAGTGAGGCGGTGACGGGTATGGATTCGATCCGCATGCCCACCGAGCATATAACCATCGCACTTATCAGTTGGGCATAAAACTTCGTTCGAACACGAAGGCCCTTAATATCATCGACGAGCCCGACCAAAAACATAAATCCGGCGGCGCCAAGTAACGTGAGAATCTGGGATTGAACGAGTCGGAACGTCTCACCGATGTCATTGGGTAAAAGAAAGACCGGGATGACAAGGCCGATCATGGACACGAAAATCGCCACGCCTCCAATACGCGGGACGGGCTCCGAGTGGACTTTACGAACACCGGGGATATCGACGATGTGAAATCGCCTGGCAATCCGGATCACGATCGCAGTCGCCAGAATCGCCAGGACAGAGGAACCGAGATATACGGCTAAATAAGTCTT
>JAFGTG010000459.1 GCA_016934255.1 Sedimentisphaerales bacterium | reverse complement strand
TATTCGCTAATTTAGGAGGTTGAAAGACGTTGGACGAAAGGTATCAAGTTGAAGATCCCCAGGTGGACATCCTGAGCCACTCCGCCAGGGGAAACACAATTCATATTCTCACGTTGGATCCCATTTTAGCGACGGATGTTTACGAAAGGATTCACAACGATCCGAGGCTGAAGCACGTTCAGTTGGTTAAACCCCAACAGACAAAGATCAAGGAAACCGTCGAGGAAATCGAGGATATGGCGAAAGACACCGTGTATTCACGGTTATTGATCGTGGACGTGCGGCGTGAGACTTTACCCAAACTTCGCAGGGCGTATAACGCGATCGTGGGTTATAATCGAAGAGACTTGAATAAATTGAGCTACATTATCCTCATAGGCGACGGTCCGTTTAATTTGTTCTGGGAAGGCAAGTCGCTGGATGTTTTTGTGACCTTTCTCGCTTCACATCGCGTCGATTTCCATCCTGCTGCTTTCTTCTTCGATCCTTTCCTGCATTACGAACGCGACGAGATCGAGCGCGGGGCCCTCGATGACGAGTTCGTGCTGCCGGATAAAATTCCACAACGACTGATCCCCTATTTCAAGAAGGACGAGAGTATGAAGGTGGATAAGATCCGGCGCTATTTTCGAGCAATCGGTAAGGATGAGGAGCTTCGTCAAAAAAGACGCAGAAGATTAAGAAGTCTTTACAAAAAGCGAATCGCGGAACAATTTCCGGAGGATAAAGATCAGTTACGGGCTTTGCTGAGCAAAAAGGGCATCCGGCTGGCCAGTGAACGAATGCATCTCTACCCGTTTTATTTCGAAGATTGGGTGTATGACCTGATGCACAAAGCCGCGCGTGCTTGACAGGATAGTGAGATTATAGGTTTAGACAGGATAACAGGGTTAACAAGATAAAATAATCCTGTATATCCTGTTATCCCGTCTGAACGTATTACCGCCTATGGATTTGTTTCCGAAGCCGGAGGATAGAGGCGAATGTCATCGAAGTACATCGTCCCCGACCCGTTGGGTGTCGCGGTACCCGCTTTCGTACCCAGACCAATCGCCATCGTATCGACGTCACTTAAATTCACGCCCTGATCGGCGAACGACTGGAGGGGAATCGCCCATTCCGTCCACGTGTCAATGGTCGCCGCGGCGGGATCGTCGTGAGCGACGATTGCCGAAGCTCCGTTCGCATTCGACAGGGCGATGTACATTGGCTCGGCTGCGTTACTGCTGATACCGATGTCCTGGTTCTTCCATTGCCCGCTGACCGAGCCGGTTGTCGTGACGTTCGAGAAAACAGCCTCACAGGTCTGAGTCGCGTCGCGGCTGGTTAGCGCAAAGCCGATATAAACGGTCGATGTCATGGGAATATTGACCGGGATAGTATTCCCTACACTTTGCCAGTTAGTGCCGTCGGCCGAGTGTGAAACCGCGAAGTTGGCCGCCGCGTCACGCTCCAGTTTCACCCAATGGGGCGCGGTGACATCCGTCTGGTTCGTACTGAAACTGGTTGCGTCCGTTCCGCTTCGGCCCTGGAAAGCCACACCGTTGCCGGCAGACACGCACGCAAAGGCGTGTTTCGAACCGGCGTCCAGCGTCTCGCGGATCATCACGCCGGCCTTCGCCCAGGCGTGTGTGTTCTGCACACTGTTGATTTTTGCGATAATTGTGCCGGCGCCCGTGAGCGTTTTGTAGGCAAAGTGGCACTGATCGGCGGTGCCCCCGATATCTGAGCCGGAACCGGTCATGGTATAAGTTCCGGCCGGGCCTTCTGTAAAGCTGCCGACAGAACCCGGATAACCCCTGAACCACAACGATACGTTCGCAAGGCCGTGCCGGGTCCAGTCCCGCGGGCTGGTGAGTGTCAACACCGCCTCGGAATTCGTTGCCCCGGTCGTATTATCGTAGATGAGCGGCATGGATTGATTGCCGCTATTGACAATGGTTTGCTCGGCGTACGGGGGGAATAAATAGCCGACCTGAGCCCCGTTTCCAGAGACGCCGTAGCCGTCGATCCAGTGTTGCCAAATCGCTTCACCGTTGGTGTCATCGTCGGTATAACTCTCGAAATCATCCACGAGAATGAATTCCACGACGGTGAATCTCCAAATCCGGCCTTTGGTGATCGTCCCGTCGGAATAGACCTCATCGACGCGCCAGTAATAAGGGCCGCCGCCCCATTCGATGCCTTCGGAAGGCGTGTAGCTGGTGCTGCTCTGACGACCTCGATAGACGCCCGTCGTATCGGATGTATCGGCATCATCCACGGTATCCTCATTCGTACCGAAAAACACATCGTGTTGCGAAGCGCTGTCGCCCGCGGACCAGCTTAAAGGCAATGCCGTATCGATGTCCGGCGTTGCGCCGTTGCCGGGGTTTGGATTCCAGGCCAGCAGGGGGTCGATTCGCATGGTCAGTTTGATTTCATCCTGCGTCAGGACCTTGTCATAAGCGCGGAAGTCGTCAATCGTCCCGGCTAACCAATTCGTTGCATTCCTGTTAATGTTAATAGCGAACTGGTTAAAAGTCGTGTCGTTGAGTGTTCCGCTCACAGCCTTTTCGCCGTTATAGTAAAGCGTCGCCGCCGTACCCTCGAAAGTCATGACAAGATGGACCCAGGCCGTCGTAACGGGCCCGAATAACAAACCGCTCGGATTGATCCGATACTGCCCCGGATTTGCGCCATCTACGTCGAGCTGAAAACCCGCAGTGTTCGGATAATGGCTGCTGAACGCACTGCTATATTGGGCTTGACCCACGGTATCCGCTTTAACCCACAACGCTAACGTGCCCGAAGCCCAGTCGCTCGCGCCGCCGAGAGAGTGTACAACGTAGCCGCTGCCGCCTTCTCTGAAGTGCAGCGCCGTGCTATCGTAACCAAGTACCCATTCCGCATTGCCCTGGACGGTCCCGTCGTGGCCGTGGCCGGACCAGTCGATGACGCTCGTGCCGATACCCTCATTCAGCGTCCACCAGCAGACGAGGTTGGGATCGCTGATCGCTATAAAAGGTTTTGTTGTGAAGCTCCAGATATCGCCCTTGTGCATGGTGACGCCGTCAAACTCATCGACCCGCCAATAGTACGTCGTCTCGAATTCGAGTGTGTCCGGCGTAAAAGTCGTATCCGTTTGGGACGAGCCTACCGTGGCGTTATTCACTTCGTCAAAGTTATCGCTGATATAGACCGTATGCAATACCGCATTCATGCCCGGCGTCCAGGTCAGTGTTAGCTCGGTATCGACAAACTCGGTGCCGTCGGCCGGGTTGGGCTCGTAAGCTTTTTTAGGTAAAACCCAGAAGCTCCAGATGGACCCTTTCCACGGGCTGTTCGGATCGTCGTCGTTCACTTCATCGATTCGCCAGTAGTACGTCGTTCCCGGGACGAGACCGTCGGGGAATGCGAAGCCGGGAAAACCGGCGACATAAAAATTGGTGGTTTGATTGCTTCGAAAGACGTCTGAGTCTCGCGTGGCGTCGTTCACGTCGTCGAAGTTGTCGCCGAGATAAACATCGTGCGAAACCGTCAGATCTCCCGAGGACCATCTTAACGTGACCCAGGAGGATTCGTGATCGGCTCCGTCGGCCGGGTCCGGGTGCCAGGCGTAAGGCATCGGTTTGGCCAGATCGGCTCTTCCCTGTTCCATGTTTCGGAGCACTTCGTCCGTACCTAAAGCCCTGTTCCATATCCTGACCTCGTCAAGCACGCCGGTCCAAAACTCGTTCTGACTGGCCCCTGCGGCGTTAATGAGATTGCCGATGCAGACCGGATCGGTAGTGACGGTAATGGTACCGCTCGCTTGAGTTGTGCCAGCGGATTCGCCGTCCACGTAGAAAATGAGTTGTGTACCGTCGTAGGTTCCCGTGATGTGATACCAGGTATCTTCTTCGACGGTTGGGCCGAGAACGTATTGCCAGCCGCCGAGGTTAAGAGAGAACCGCAGCGCACCGGAATTGTCCGTTCGGATACTATAGGAAAACGTGGCGTTGCCTAATACGTTCGTGGGGGATTTACCGACGAGATTTCGCCAGTCCGCGGTTAGGTTTGGTCCCGGCTTGGCCCATAACATCAGGGTGATCTCGTTTTCGATATCCAGCGTCTCATTCGTCGGTACGACGATTTGATCGTCGGTCGCGTCAAACATGAGCGCCGAAGCGAATTGTCCCGCCACGACTTCCGGTTTGCCTTCGATCGTACCGTTATTGCGGTACTGGGAATGATCCGTCGCTTCGTCCATAGCTTCATCATCAAATGAAAAGTAAAGAACGAGAGTCGGATCTTGGGCGTACAAAGAGCTTGATAGAAATACCAGGATGGAGATCAATAACAAGCTTAGTCGTTTGTTGGGGGGGTGACACATCTTCATTCCTCCTGCAGTATAGCAAAGTTAGTTTTATCACTTGCCGCGACGTGCTTTAGCACATCAGGCCCACTTCCTATATAACAAATCTATCCCGTTTTTGTCAAGAAGAATCCTGCTGGTATTCAGTGGTTCTATCGCGTATGATTAGATACGTTAGAAGCTTATTCGATTCTCACAGGGCAATTTGTATCCAAATGGAAGGAAAGGTATCATGGAAAAGAGTAGGATCAACACAGACAGGCATGGTTTGGGAATCTCCCGTCGTGATTTGATGCGTGGTTCCGTAGCCGCTATGGCGCTGACTGTCGTACCCGCTGATGTTGTCGGGGGTCCTCGTCGAATCCCACCGAGCGAGAAGCTTAATATCGCCGGAATCGGAGTTGGCGGCCAGGGACGATGGGACCTGGACAACGTGAACAGTGAGAATATTATAGCCTTGTGTGATGTGGATTGGGATCGAGCGGCGGATACATTCAAAACGTATCCCAAAGCTAAGCAGTATCGCGATTTCCGCGTCATTCTGGAGAAAGAAAAATCCGTGGATGCCGTCGTGGTGGCCACGCCGGACCATAACCACGCCGTGGCGACGATGATGGCGATCAAAATGGGAAAGCACGTCTATTGCGAAAAGCCGCTAACGCGGACGGTCCGTGAAGCACGCGCCGTCGCCGCCGCAGCGCGCCAGGCGGGCGTCGCCACTCAAATGGGCAACCAGGGCATGGCCTTCGAGGGCAATCGATTGATCAATGAGTGGATCTGGGACGGAGCCATCGGCCAGGTCCATGAAGTCCATGCATGGTCCGACCGGCCCACCCACAACGGTCAGCTTTTCTGGGCACAGGGGGTTGACCGACCGAAGGAGACGCCACCCGTGCCTTCCACATTGGATTGGAATGTATGGCCCGGTCCGGCCCCATATCGACCTTATCACCCGGCCTACGTACCCTTCGCATGGCGGGGCTGGTGGGATTTCGGTTCGGGTGGGTTAGGCGACATGGGCATTCACAATTTGGCGCCGGTTTTTTCGGCCCTGAAGCTGGGAGCGCCGACGAGCGTTTACGCCAGTTCGACCTTAGTCTATAAAGAGACATTGCCTCTGGCTTCAATCGTGCATTATGAGTTCCCAGCCCGCGAAGGGATGGCGCCGGTCAAGCTGCACTGGTACGATGGCGGCATGTTGCCGGCCCGGCCGGATGAGTTGGAACCGGAGCGCGAGCTATCTCGTGAAGATGGATTAATCTTCGTGGGCGATAAGGGAAAGATGGTTGTCGAAGGCTGGGGTGGGAATAGTCCTCGATTGATTCCGGAGGCGAAAATGAAAGCGTACAAGCGACCACCCAAGACGCAGCCTCGTTCTATCGGCCATCACAAAGAATGGATTAGGGCATGCAAAACGGGCAGTCCGACGCGCTCCAACTTTGACTTTGCGGGGCCTTTGACCGAAGCCGTCCTGTTGGGCACAGTGTGCATTCGGGTGGGAGGAAAGCGATTGATCTGGGATAGTAAGAATTTCAAGATTACGAATTTGCCTGAAGCTAACGAATATCTGCACTACGAGTATCGTTCGGGATGGACGCTATAAATGAGGACATCTTTGATTTACTATTGATTGCACGAGATTGACGATTGTCTATTGACAATTGACTAATGAAAGGCGTTTTCGTCAGCCAAGTCGTCACATAGGAGGTAAATAGTCAATAATCAATTGTCAATATTAAATTCTTAATAGGGAGATCGAAAGATTATGAGCGGTAAGGGAAAAGTCAAGGTTGGGATTATCGGATCGCAGTTCGAAGGGGAGATACACGCCGCATCATTTCAGATGATTCCGGATGAAGCCGAGGTCGTCGCCGTCGCTTCTCCCACGCCCGGCCACGCCCAAAAGCTGGCGGTTAGATTTGGAATCGCGCGGGTTTTCACCGACTATAAGAAAATGCTCGCGGAGAAAGACATCGAGATGGTGACTATTGCGGCGCCGAATTACCTCCACGCGCAAATGACGGTGGATATTGCCGGCGCCGGTAAGCACGTGGTGTGCGAAAAGCCGCTTTGCATGACGCTGGAAGAAGCGGACGTGATGATCGAAACCTGCCGGAGTAAAGGCGTGTTATTGATGTATGCGGAGGAATTGTTTTTCACGCCCAAATACGTGAAGGCCAAAGAAATGGCCGACCAGGGCGCGTTCGGCCGGGTGTACTTAGTCAAGCAGATGGAGAAGCATTTTGGACCGCACGCGCCATGGTTTTGGGACGTCGAGAGGTCAGGTGGAGGCGTCTTCATGGATATGGGCTGTCACGGGATCGCTTTTTGCTATTGGTTTTTGGGCCGGCCGAAGATCAAAACCGTCTATTGCCAGATGGCGACACACGTGCATGGCGACAAGACGAAGGGCGAAGACGATTCGCTTTGCATTCTCGAATTTGACAACAGTGCCGTTGGTCTGATCGAAAATAGCTGGGCGAGGCGAGGCGGCATGGAGGACCGGATCGAGGTTTACGGCGAAGGGGGCGTCACTTACGCCGATCTGCATATGGGTAACGCCTTGCCGACCTACAGTGAATACGGCTACGGCTACGCCGTCGAGAAGGCCCCGACGACAAAGGGATGGACCTATCCGGTCTTCGAAGAATTATGGAACTATGGTTTTCCACAGGAAATGCGCCATTTTGCCCGTTGTGTCCGCGGCAAAGAGGAACCTCAGGCAACCGGCGAGGATGGACGCGTCATCCAGGAAGTGCTTTTCGCCGGCTATCAATCGGCTGCGACGGGCAGCAAGACTCAATTACCATTTCAAGCTGATGGTTTCAAACGGCCCATCGACTTATGGTTAAAAGGTCGTTAGCGCAGATTAGGTTGTGTCACTTTGTATAAGGTGTAATGGAAAGCGATGGTCCCTTTTCTTGTACGGAGAAAAGACGCGGACGCTCGTTGGAGCCGCGGTTGGGCTGGTGAAACACCAACATGAGCCTTCCCTCGAACGTACGGAAGATCATTCCATGTCCGCCATCGTTCTCATAGATCGGTTTAGGTTCATGCTTCCAGGGCCCGGTGATTTGACCTGATTCGGATCGAGCCAGGGCCAGTTTATAGCCCCCTTCGCCAAAACTTGACCATAGCATCAGCAAAGTTCCATCGCTTGAGCGATGAAGAAAGGGGCCATCCGTGACACGACCTTTGGGTTCCTTGCCGACTTCGACCACCCATTGTGCTTCGGAAGCTCGAAACAGCAAAATGAGCTCACCGGTCGCGGTTTTTAGATCTTCACTCAAACCGACGGCGCAGATTTCCCCATCTCCGACCTGCACCCATTCATGACAGAAGACTATCCAGGATTTGCCGGACTTGTCGATATAAAGCGTTCCGTCCAGGCATTCCCAATCCCTCGGCGTCACCGGACCTTCTGTGAGGGGACGAAACGGTCCTAAGGCGGTATCAGAGATCAGTATTTGTGTTCCTCTGCAGGCCTCTTTTGCTTTGAATGAGGCGAACATACAGTATTTACCTTTATACCGATGAACTTCGGGCGCCCAATAATCCCGGTTGGACCAGAATCCCTTCGGACGCCGGAAGGCGGGGAAAGGACCTTCCCATGTTTTCAAGTCACGACTGGTGTACGTCATGAAACCAGGCCCGTCCGGCAGGCTCCAACCGGTTCCGTAAAGGTAGTATTTGCCCTCTTCGCGTACAGGTAGAATAAATGGATCTCGCAAATGGATATCATCGAGCGTATGTTTGACTTTGTCGGTATTTGCTGCCGCACCCGTTATTACCAGCAAAATTAAGAAAATAGATCGAATCATGATATCGTCCTCAGCTATCATAGTTTCTCGCGTGTTTGATCCCGGCTGGGCGGATCGACGCCGAGCAAGTGACGTACGAAGAAATCCATCCGTCGCCGGCTGGCATAAGGTTGTTCTCCCACACCATGACCAGCGCCCGGGACGATTAGCATATCGAAGTCTTTGTCTGCTTTGATCAGGGCGTTGACGACTTGCATTGTCGAAGCGGGATCCACGTTTCTATCGAGTTCTCCGACGGTCAACAGCAATTTGCCCTGAAGTTTGTGAGCTTGTGTCACGTTCGATTGCTCTTCATAGTGCGGACCGATGGGCCAGCCCATCCATTGTTCGTTCCACCATATTTTGTCCATGCGGTTGTCGTGACAACCGCAATCGGCGACGGCGACTTTATAAAAGTCACCGTGCGCCAGAAGGGCCCGTAACGCGCTCTGCCCTCCGGCCGAACCGCCGTAAATGCCGATGTGCGTCAGGTCCATGTAAGGATACTGAGCGGCGGCCGCTTTCATCCAGTGCATCCGGTCGGGAAAGCCCGAATCACCGAGATTCTTCCAGCAGACATCGTGAAAAGCCTTGGAGCGGTACGATGTTCCCATCCCGTCTATCTGCATGATGATGAAACCCAATTCAGCGATCGTGAGTTCGGAGGTACGGAGTCCAAATGATTTCGGTACAAAGGCGCCTTGCGGGCCCGCGTAAATCTTCTCGATGACGGGATACGTGCATGAGGGATCAAAATGGCTTGGTCGGATGATAATGCCGTAGATGTCCGTCTTACCGTCCCGACCCTTGGCGACAAATCGCTCCGGTGCGCGCCAACCCGTGGCCAGTAATGCATCCCAATCGGCCCGTTCCAGTTCACAGAGGAGTTTGCCATCCTCAGCACGGCGCAGTTCCGTAATAGGCGGTAGATCAACGCGAGACCATCGGTCGAGGAAAAATCGCCGGTCGGGCGAGAAAGTGATTTCGTGTGTACCGTCGCCCTCCGTCAGGACGACGAAGCCGGAGCCATCGAAGTTGACTCGGCATAAATGAATAAAATAAGGATCTTGTTCTGGGTGAATCCCGCCGGCCTCGAACCAAATCTGTCGTTTTACATCGTCCAAACTTTCAACACGACGAACAACCCACGGACCTCTGGTGATCTGGTTTCTGATGTTTCTCGTCTCGGCGTCGTAGAGATAGAGATGATTCCAACCATCGCGTTCCGACATCCAGATAATCTCATTTGTCTCATTGATGTAGTGGCTGAATTGTTTACCGGAATAGTCGATGAACGTTTCGCTTTGCTCATCGACGATGACGCGTGGCTCACCTGTATTCGCATCCACGTTGATGATGCGAAGTATCTGGTGGCCACGTTGATTGTAGAGGAAGGTGAACCGGCTGGAGTCCGGCGCCCAGCGAATCTCGGAGATACTCCACGGATTCGGAAAAAGCTCATCCGGGATATTGATGTGGCGCTTTGTGACGACGTCGAACAAGTGAGGTTTGTGGATCGGGATTTGGTCGCCCGGTTTTAGGTAAGAGTAGTCCTGGAGCTTGGGTTGCAACTGGTCTTCAGGTGACGACTCGATCAGATAAACTTTTCTCTCGTCCCCTTTGCGCGTACGGACAACAACCAGCTTCGTCGAGTCGGGCGACCAATGTATTCGATTCGAATAGGCATCTTCCTCTGTGCCGTCTTCGGTCAGTACTATTTCCTCCTTGGTTTCGAGGTTCTGTACGTAGAGGTTATGGTCTTTAATCAATGCGGACCATTGACCATCGGGGGATCTTCCTCGTGCGCCGGAATCCCTTCGTTCTCTTGGGCCTCTTCGGTTCGCTGCCTGCTGAATTGTATTTTGATCTATGATCGCGTCAGCGGCTTCTTCCTCGGCCATGAATATAGCCAGTATTCTCTCGTCCTTGTCCGTTACCAACCATACATGACCGGCGAACGTATGCTGGCGATGCTGTCCACCGGCGGCTACGGTGGCATAGTGCTTCCTCTGGCGTTGTGAGTCAATCCAATAAATCTCGAAATCCTTCTTTGTGCGATTGATGAAAGTAATCGATGTCTCTCTGCCGGACCGCCGGCTCGGTCGCGATCCGCGGAGGGGCTGAAGCGACGATCCCGGCGCATCACCTCTTTTTGTTTCCTCGATCTTGTACGAATTCAGATCGCATGTCCACCAATGATTTTCGTGGCTGAACGTGATCGACAGACCAGATTCGTCGAATGTGAGCCGGTCGATCGATAGCTTCTCGGCCTGTATCTCTCGATCGGTGGCCTTCGCCAGAGCTGTGGCCAGTCGTTCGTGATCAAAGGCGAACTGCCGGATGCCTTTTTCTGCGTCAACAAGAATAAACTCGCGTTTGCCTTCCGGCAGGTCGTTACGATACCAAAACCGGGTATTGTTCTTGAACCAGTGAGGATTGACTTGGTCCTTGAATATCTTGTTGGAGATTGTTTCGCTTAGATTGATGGCACGTCGATAATCGGAGAGGGTGCCTTGGGCTATAACATCCTGAGAGCTGACGAATAAACCCAAAAGTACGGTTACATTCATTGTTGTTTTTAAACGAAGGGATAATTTCATGTTTTTCGTATCTCCTGGTCGTGTTGTCAATTGACGTTTATGGACGTTTTAGACTACTAATACGGAATCAAGGTGTCAACCAATGGTTCTAATTAACGAATGGGAGCAATTTCTACGTGAGGTTGTCGCTTCGTTCAGTTAGAATATCGGGTGCGAATCCGTTATGTTATTCGGAGGTACGAAGAATGAAACGCAAGATGAAATCGACAACCCGGCGTGAATTTATGAAGAAATCTTTATTTGGAGCGACTTTTATGGTCTCCACATCGACGATTGGACTTTCAGCCGCACAGAAAAATATGCCGCGCTTACGGCTTGGTGGGCCGGTTTTTGAGAAATACACAGATCCGGAGGGTTGGGCGAAAGCGGTGAAAAAACTCGGTTACCGTGCCGCCTATTGTCCGGTTCGTGCAGACGCTGACGATAACGTGGTGAAAGCGTATGCCCTGGCGGCGCAAAACGCCGACATCGTCATTGCAGAGGTCGGGGCCTGGAGCAATCCGATGAGTCCCGATGATAAAATACGCCGAGAGGCCCTCAGGAAATGCCGCACGCAACTGGCACTCGCCGACCGAATCGGGGCACGATGTTGTGTGAATATCACCGGTTCGCGGGGTGAGCAATGGGACGGTCCTTCCCCGGAGAATTTGACGGACGAGACTTTCGATATGATTGTCGAGACGACGCGTTCCATCATTGACGATGTCAAACCGACCCGAACTTACTTCACGTTGGAAACGATGCCCTGGGCCTATCCAGATTCGGCGGATTCATACTTACGTTTATATAAGGCTATCGATCGAAAGGGTTTCGCCGTCCATCTTGATCCGGTGAATCTTGTATGCAGCCCACAGCGTTATTTCAGGAACGGTGACCTGATACGAGAGTGTTTCGAGAAGCTCGGTCCGTACAT
>JAFGTG010000458.1 GCA_016934255.1 Sedimentisphaerales bacterium | reverse complement strand
TTGCCGGCGCCCGATCCGACGAAGGCATCGCGGGGGACTTTCGGCCAAACACCGTCGAAGTTGACCCACCAGGCAAGTCCCGACGCCGGCGCGGGATGTGTGATGGATCGTGTCGAGGGCGTCCCGCCCTCGAATCGCGGGCTGGAAGCCCGCGACACTCGATCGGGCAAAGGCATACCGGCGTATTTCGTAACTTGTTCGACCCACTTGGGATCGACGAGTTGGCGGCCTTGCCAATTGCCTTTCCTGAGCATAAGCCGCCCTACCCGGGCCGTAGCTCTTGCCGTATAGCCACCGCCACCCCAATTGGCGACGAGGTTCAGGCCGTTGACTTCAAAGGTCTTGCCGTAGCCGATGGACCAATCATTATCATCGACGCCGATGGGCCTCATGATTCTCTCGCGCAGGAGTGTTCGGATATCCGTTTGCTCTGCGGCTGTGACGGCGTAAGAAAGCATCGCCATGCCGGGATTGCTGTAAGCGAATTCGGAGCCCGGCCTGAAGAGCACCGGCGCTTCGTCGCGTGACACGGTGAAAGGATCCGGATCTTGCTTCCAAAATTGGCCCTTCCAGCCGGGCAGGTCGAAATGACCGATGTTATCCTGCTCGGCGTCTTCAATGCCTGACGAATGCGTGGCTAAATGACGGATCGTGATTTTCGATTTTTGCGGATGTCCCTTCCACTCAGGGATATAGTTGCAGGCGAGATCGTCGGCGTTAAGCACTCCGTCGTTGAGAGCGAGCATCAAAGACATACCGCCAACGAGGGCTTTGGCCATGGACGCGGTGTAGTGTTTCTTCTTGGGACCGAAGTCGGGAGAATACCATTCATAGACGATCTTATCGTTCTTAATGACGAGAAAGGTTTTTGACTGTTTTTGGGCAAGAACGTCTCTGGCCGCGTCGAGCTTTTGCGACGACATTCCCTGAGATTCCGGCGTTGCCTTTTCCCATTCAAAATTCCCTTGTCCGGCGAATACGCATTGAGAGCAAGAGATAATGACCAACAGACTCACAACCGTTCTTAGATCACTCATTGCATCTTCTCCTTCACAGACAGAACGATGGGTTCGATGAAGGGCTCGATGGATTGATAGTCGGAATTGCGCGCCTTGTTCAGCGATTTGCCGGCCCGCGCCGCTACGATATCCAGGCTCGGTATGACAACAATCAGACTGTCGTACAATCCCCACGACCAATACGTATCTTTCGGCACGTTTTTCATCGTCCCATCGGCGTTGTTCCACCATAATAATCCGTAGTGGTCGGACGCATTAAAGTAGCTTTCGCTTTTGACGACCGGCAGCCTCCCTACCGCTTCCGGGACGGTTCGCGCCCTATCGACAAAAGAAGCCGGGATGATTTGCGTATCGCGCCAGCGCCCTCGCCGCAAGTAAAGATAGCCGATCCGCGCCATGGCATCGACGTTGGCATGGATGCCCGAGCCGAATTCCCGACGTGCGACGCCGTTGATTTCCTTCGGGCGGTAGGCGTTCTTCCGCCAGGTTAGATCATCTTTATCGATGCCGATTGGACCAAAGACGCGCTCGAACATCAGCGTGTTAAGGTCTTGTTCGTAAATCAACGTGATGCATTCGGCCAGCCAGTTCGGCCCTCCGTCGCTGTACGACCATTTCGTCCCCGGCTCGAACAATAGCTCGGTGTATCCACCGTCCTTATCGAAGCCGGCGGTCTGCGTCGCTAAATGGAAGAGCGTGATCTTATCGAGCCAGCCCGTTTCGGCGTTGGATTGAGGCGGCACACCAATGCTCGGATGATATGTCTTCGCCAGCTCTTGAAGACTCTTAATCTTGCCGTCTTTAAGAGCCAACCCCACAGCGGTCACTCCGATGGCTTTGGTGGACGACTTCAAGTCGTAACGTTGCGTCTGATCGCCCCACTGCATGACGAGCCGGCCGTGGCGGGTGATACAACCGGACCCTCCGCCCGTGAGTGCATAATCTCGCGCCTTTTGAAGCATGTTCGCGTCCATCCCGACCTGCCCCGGCGTCGCCTGCTCCCAAGATGGTCCGGGCCAAATGTCACCCGCCGGAATGGCTGAATAAGTTAGAATCATCACCATGAGTATTATCATTCCAGGTCGTGCGGTTATTCTATGCTGATTGACTTTTTTCATATCATGCACCGTTACATATCGGAATAATATTTTTCCATGAGGGGCCGGTATTTCTTCATCAGTTCCTCATTGATATCGAGCGGAGGCTGGGTACCTTCCGGCAGAAACGATTTATAGGGATGTTGTTTCGAGTGCTCCTCGAATTCCTCGCGTATCTTTTGCAATTCGTCCGGCAACGTAAGTAAATCAATCGCCGTCGCGGCCATCGCTTTAGCGCCGGCGTTCAATCCCTTCCAGGCGGACGAGCCATAATTGCCCGCCACGGTGGACCAATGATGCCCGATAGCACCGGGAACGATCCCGGGGAAGCGAATCGTGGCCGTGGGAGCAATAAGCGTCACGTCCCCATGATCCGAAGACGCCCCGCCCGTGAAAACCGCCGCGGGCTTGCCTAACGTGCCGACCTCTTTCGGCATGCCTTTTTCCGCCCTGCCCAATTCTTTTTGAAGCGCTTTGGCAAATTCATGTTCCTCTTGCGTCCATTCCGGCATACCGACGAGTTTGATATTTTTATACATGAGTTCCGCTAACGCTTTGTTCGCATGGGATTGGTGAACGGCTGCGATCACGCGCACGTCCGACAATTCCGTGCCCGTTGCGGGGGCGGCTCCCTTCGCACAATTCAATACACGCTCATACATATCTTCCATTTGCTCGTCCGTATTTCTTAGAAAATACCAGACGCTCGCCTGGTCCGGAACGACGTTGGGCGCTTCCCCGCCTTCGAGGATGACATAGTGCATGCGATAGGCATAGTGCAAGTGCTCCCGCAGATAATTCGTCGATACATTCATAATTTCGACGGCATCCAGCGCGCTGCGCCCGCTCCAGGGCGCCGCGGCGCTGTGGGCCGTTTTGCCGGTAAAAGAATAAATGACCGAATAGACGGCACTGCCTCGTACTCCGTAGCTCGTACTAAATCCACTACTCGTATGGTTATTAATCACAACATCTACATCGTCGAAGAGTCCGGCTTTGACCATATAAGGCCGGCTCACCAGGATTTCCTCCGCGGGAGAACCGAACACTTTGATCGTCCCTTTGATGTCGTGCGTTTCCATCGCTTTCTTGACGGCGATGGCCGCGGCGGAGACGGCGGTACCCATCAGATTGTGGCCGCATCCGTGTCCCGGAGCGCCTTCAACGAGCGGCTCCTGTTTCGGGTGTCGGGCCTTTTGCGAGAGCATCGGCAACGCGTCATATTCGCCCAATATCCCGACGACCGGCTTACCCGAGCCGTAGGTCGCGACGAAACAGGTGGGCATACCCGCCAAGCCTTTTTCAACCGAAAATCCTTCCGCTTCGAGCGTCTTTATCAATAAAGCGGATGATTTGAATTCCTGTAAACCCAACTCGGCATAGGACCAGATGGCGTCCGAGATTTTCCCGAATTTCTCGACCACATCGGGTTGGCTCAGATAAACAAGAATGCATTGCTTTTCTTTGGACAGGCTCGTATCCGAATTCTCCTGACCATAGAGAAATCCAGCTAAAAAAAGACACAGAATTAAGGTAACGAACCATTTACTGGAAATAACCGCTTTCATTTGTTTCCTTCCGGTTTTTTATAAAGTATTGATACTTACCGAATTTTTGTTGTCATCCCTGCGAAAGCAGGGATCCAGGAACGTAACGAATTAAATGGATTTCCGCTTTCGCGGGAATGACAAATCGCTTAATATTTTTATCATTGAAGGAATTACTTTATTTTTCAATTCCAAAACAGTCCGTTCGAGTAAATTTTCTATTTGCCGATGCAGTAAAGATTTTCTGCGGTTCGGATGAACAGATGGCCGTCGGCGACGGAGATGGACGATTGGATGGGTGTTTCGTCCGTCTTGGTCTCGAAGAGGATTTTAAATTCGTCGCCGCCCGCGGCGAGCACGACGATCTCCCCCGTCTCATTGATGCAATACAGTTTGCCGTCCGCGCCGGTGAGCGACGCCCGCCACGGGCCTCGTCCGCCCAAATCGCCTTGCCAGATTCGGCGGCCGGTTTTGGGTTCGAGGCACGTAACAACTTTGGGACGTTTATTGCCTTGTAAAACATACAGACGTCCCTGATAAAAAAGCGGTGTACTGCAATCCGGCGACGGGCCGTCGAATTCCCATACGATACGGGCCTCTGAGCCATTATCCGACCCCGGCGGCTTCAACGCAAAGGTGCCGCCGCTCTTATGTCGCGTGCCGAAAATCAGGCCGTCACCGGTGACTAACGAAGGGATAATTCGTGAATCTCTGATTTTTTGCGTGTGGTATTCGAAACGCCACAATTCTTTGCCGGTCCTGGGATCGTTCGCTGTGATGAAATCGGCGCCGGTGTTGAGAAGCTCGGTCTTACCGTTACGAACGAAGGGAACGGGCGTGCTGTAGGTTTCCATGCCCTCGTCGAACGCATTGGTCGGTCGCGGTTGTTTCCAGAGCGTCTGACCGGTTTGGGGATTTAAGGCCAAAATAAACGAATCCAAAGGTTCAGGGGCTTCCGGCCGGCGATAATGCCGATCCCGGCGGATCACCGTGATATAGAGTGTGCCATCGTATAAGAAGGGGCTGTTGCTATATCCGAATTGGATGGCCAGATTGCCAAACTCGACCTCGATATTTCGTTTCCAAAGCTGATTGCCCTCAACATCGAAACCGATGAGATCGCCGGTCCCATAGAGGAAAAAGACGTTTTGACCCTCCGTTACGGGCGAAGGTGAGACCAGGTTATTGCGAGGGAAGCGACGGGAATCCGAGCCGATTTGTTTTTCCCACAGCTTCTTGCCGTCCTTCGCATTCAAGCACAACGCGACGAAATCGGGGCCTTTAGCCACCATCGAGCTCACGAATATCCTGCCCTTGCAGATGATGGGCGTCGATCCGCTGGGGCCGGGCAAAGGCGCAACCCAGGCAATATTTTCATTTTCGCTCCAGGATGCCGGAAGATTCTTTTCATCGGTCGAGCCGTTGAAAAACGGGCCTCGCCATTGCGGCCAGTCCGCGGCCCTTATGGATGCAGAGATGGCTAATACAACGACGACGCCGAAACGGATTTTTCTTTGCATCTGAAGTCCCCTTTCGATTGTCTTTTTATACGATCGGTCCATATCGCGGTCCGAGTGTTTCCGCGAGTTTCCGACCGTATTTTAATATCGAAGCCCGCTGCTCTTGAGACAGCGGTTTATATTCGCGGGCGAACTGAACGTTCTGGATGGCCTGATCGACCGTGTAGGGGCCGACCACCGCGACGCTAACGCCTTCGAGATCGAGTGCGTAAGCCATTGCGTGCGGCAGAAAAGCCGGTTCCGTGGCGCAGCCGACGTAGCCGCTTCGGTGATTGGGAAAGCCCCCCTTGATGCCGGCATAGACCTTCATCGCCGCACAGCCGACGTTACGCTTCCTGGCTTCGGCGAGGACGGTGCTCTCGAAATCATAGATGTTTCTGTCGGCGTGGTTCATCACGCACATTACGACGTCGATTTGGTCCGTCTGGAGCATGCGGATGAAATTCGGCGGGCGGTTATGTCCTGATATGCCGACGAAACGGATGAAGCCTTTTTCTTTCTGCTTGAGCAGATACTCAAGCGCTCCGTCTTTGGCTAAGACCCGGTCGATATTCTTGCTGCCGACGCTGTGGACGTGTACCAGATCGAGGTAGTCGGTCTTGAGACGACGAAGTGATTCACCCAAAGATTGTTCGGCTCTATCGGCATTGTCCGTTGAAACCTTTGAAACCACGAAAAGTTTGTCCCGCTGTTTCGGGATGATGTGTCCGAGGATTTCCTCGGCGTTGCCGTAGATGCGCGCCGTATCGACATAGGTGACGCCGCGGTCGATGGCCTCGCTGAAGATGCGAATCCCTTCCTGAACGTCGGGAGGGCCTTCGCCCACCGGCGCCGTGCCCAGGCCGAGAATGGAGACCTTCTGGTTCGTTCGCCCGAGAATCCGCGTGGGCAGCGGACCGCTCGAATCTGCGAATGTCCGACGTGGAACGAAGACAAGCGCAAATCCGACGCCGGTACACCCGGCCCTTTTGAGAAATGCACGTCGATTGAGACTTGGTGACTTCATAACGGACGAAGATGTGTGTTTAGAGCTTGTATCTTTAACCATGATGGTTCCTCCCTTCGAACGTCAAGTTAAAATCGCTACATAGTCCGTTTCTTCTTCAATTTTTAATGGCTCTTAATCAGGAGCACCCAATCGTTCTTGTCTGCTGTTTTAAAGGTTTGTTGGGGCTTCTCGACCTTGCCGATATCCAGCCAACCGCCGGTGCGCGGGTGATACCAGCGGGCGGTCAGGCCCGATTTGAGCAATTCGGTTTTAACTGTGACTGAGCCGCCTTCGGGCAGATAGACGACGAGCAGGTCGCCGGCGTCTGATTTTGCCGCCGCGATAAATTTCGACGCATCTTTCTTGCCCGGCTGCTCGGTGAGCACGTCCGGCGCGGGCACTAATCTCCACCATTCGATGGATTTAAAGAACTGATGCAAATATTTCATGCTCAAGGCGCCGGGAAGATCCTTCGCGATAGTCCAGGGAGAGCCGAGACCGGTGCTGATATGATCGGCCGGGGCCTGGACTTTCGTATGCCAGCCCCAAATACCCTGGCCGCCATAGGTGACGCCCGCGGGCGGGGAAACCAATAGACTCCAATAGGCAGCCCGACGGACCGAATGATCGTTGTGAACTTTCTTATACGTATAACCGTTGTGCGCTTCGTAATTGGGCTCGGTATTAATCACGGGTAGTGGAGGCTTGTCGTTCCATTGTGTGGCGGGCGGTCCCTGGTTGAGCCAGCGGAACGTCCCTTCGTCGTCGCCGTGGCCGCTTTGGTAGCCGATGAAACTGAACCACAGTTCGTTGCGAAATTCTTTGCCGATCCAGCTTCTTCCCCTGACGTGCTGGGTGGCCAGGCGATGCTGGTCTTTATTAAAAACAGCCCGTCCGATCCGCTTCCAGGTGTCGGCGTTTTCGCCGGAGTAGTTCCCGTCACCGCCGAGGAACCAGATCACTTGATGCGCGCCATACCGAGCGATCATGTATTCGGCTAAAACGATTTTCTGATCTTCGGGCAGCGTATAGCCTGGATTTTCCTCGCCCCGGATGGCCCAGAGCAGAACGGGCACGGCCAGAAGCCCCGCGTCGTTTATCGCATCAACATACTTATCCATCCGCTGGAAAAACGCCGGGTTAACGGCGACTTTCTCATGTCCCGTGTACGTCGGATTTCCGTCGGCATCTGTTTTGGCCATGCGCCATTGGGTCAATACAAACTGGATAGCCGTAAATTCCTTTTCTACCCGGTCTTTGAGGAAGACGTTCCAATCGTCTGGATTGGCGAATAACGGGCCGCACCAGACGGTGTCCGCCAGCCAGAAAAAGGGCGTCTCATCGGCGTGCTCAAAGTACCGGCGATTTTCCGAAAGCCGTAATTCCCCATGCTGGAACAGTGACAGATTGCCCTTGTATCCGCTGCATTGGAACGAACCTGTCTGATTGTGAAGACCTTTATTATCTCGGTCCGAGCAAATTGTTTTATACGTCCACTCGCCCCGCTCGTCCGGTGAAAAACGTACGCTCCATTTTCGTCCACCATCCCAAAACGCAAGCAGCATCCGCTTGGAATTGCTCGGAGAAGTAAACTCCACGTTGACTTTAACGTCCTGGACCGGGTTGTCATAATTCTTCGAACTCGAAAATGATTGTTCGAAGCGCATCCATTGCTGTACGGTGTCCAGAGCAAGACTATTACAACCGAGCGTCAGAATCAATGCCGCAATGAATAGAGAAAGAACGGTGTGTTTCATTGTCAACCTCCCTAAATTGAGTTGAGTTATTTCGCGGATGTTTCGAGGGCGTAAAGCTCTTTCATCGTTGCGACGTAGAGCACGCCGTTGGCGGCGGTCGCGGTGCCGTGGATCGGGTCTATGAGCCGGATCGAGCTAATGATCTTCTTTTCCTTGCTCGCGGCCAGCACCCAGAAGTCCCGCCGGCGCGTGCCGACATAAATCTTTCCGTCGGCCACGAGCGTCGAGGCCCAGATATCCCCCTTGGCTTCGTGCGTCCAGTAAGCCTTGCCCGTTTCGGCGTCCACACAGTGGATCACCCCCGTGCAATCGGCGACAAAGACGAGGCCGTTAAAGATCGCCGGCGTCGAGCAACAGTGGCGGTTGACCGGGTACGTCCACACTCTCGCTGAGTTTGTGACGTCGCCGCTCCCGGTGGCTCGGATGCACGTGAGCCATGCTTCATGCTTACCCCACCAGATGTCACCCCCATACGTGATATACACGCGGTTATGATCAAAGACCGGCATACTCTTGATATTGCTCGGGCTTACCTTGCGGTTGCGAACGTATTGCTGGACGTTTTCTTTCGGCGCGTTCGGATCACAATCGAAACGCCAGACGCGTTTGAGTTTCCCGTCGGAGGGAGGCGTTTGATTCGCATCGAAAGCATAGCAGACGCCGTCGCCGCCGCAGAAGAAAATCAGCGTCCGGCCATCGACGTTTCCGAGCGCCGGCGAGGACCAGGTCGAGTGAAAAATATTCGGCCCGATGTGTTCGTCATCCTGAGCGACGAGCCGTCCGGTTCGCTTATTCAATACGATTAAGCTCGGTGCGTTGGTAGCGGGAATGAGGGCATGATCGTCATTGAGGCCGTTGCTTGTATTGACGTATAAGTAATCGCCGTGAAGAAGAATCGAGCTATGGGCCGAGTCGTGCTGATGAACGCCGACCTCCGCGAGCATGTCGAACAGCCAGATAATGTCGGCGTCCGTCTGAGCGACTTGCAACAGCTCGTCTTCTTGCGGCGTCATATACCGGCCTTCATTCGTATAAGGCCCGTCGTTGCCGTCGGCCAGGCCGTCAAGATCGAGACAAACGACCTCGCCGCGATTGCTGACCGTATAAACGCGGTCTCCCTCGACCGTCGCCGGTGAACATATTCCCGATCGGGGCCAATCCCGATACAACATCGGGATTAGTTTCGGCGCCACGAATTGCCAACAGAGGCTGCCGTCCTTTTCGTCCAGGCAAAGCATCACGCCACGGTCCCCCTTGTGTCGTGGATCGCGCGGCCGGCCGTTGTTCGTGCCGATCAGGACTTTTCCGCCGGCGACGACCGGCGTGGCATAACTTTCCGTCCCCAGAGGCGCCACCCATTTAATGTTCTCGCCGGTAGCCGGATCGAAACGATCAGGCAGATTCGACTCGGACGAGACCATATTTCGCGAGTATCTCTGGCCCCATTGCAGCTGGTCGTCCGCGGAAACAGTTGAAATCCATCCCGGCAGACAAAAGAAAATAAATGTAAGAAAACCGGCAAATAACCTCTGTGCCCTCGACCATCCCCAATATCGGCTATAGTCCAAGCTTGTTTCGGCACCCAGTACGGTTTCCGGCTGATTCATTTGTTTATCAGGAAATGACGGTTTCGGGTTTAGCCCTATATCAGACGAACTAAGCCGTTTCACCAGGGGCTTTCGCCGGGATTTCCTTTGCTTTCCGGCCGGCGTGGCTCTTACGATGAGATACTTTCGGCAAGCCGAGCAGAGAATCCCCCTCAGACCAGCGTTCTTCGTCTTTTAGCAACTCAATACGTTCGGCCCGCGATAGAACGTTGCGATGCCGGGATAACGTGCCTTTGACTTTCAGGGAACGATCAATAGACATTCAATATTTCTCCTATTCCTACTGCACTTTCATACCGTACGCATCCGAAAAACGATGCGTGGCAAAAGTCTCATAGCCCAATGGGGCTTTATATTTCTTTCCTATCTCGATGATTTTCTGTTTGGCTTCGTATCCGTCGGTTCCAGGCCGATCCGGATTATCATACCGATTGACGGTCTGTAAAAAGTAACGTCCTTTCCTCATGCGTATTTCGGTCGCAATCCCATGCTCTTCAAAATACGCCTGAACCGGGCCCAAATCGGCCGGTGAGTGATATTGCACCAGCACGATGACATTACTCCCCGTCGGTTCCGTCGGTTCGTTGGGTTCGACATTGGTCGTAATTCTTTCTGTTTGCGGCGCTATATTCTCAATCGGTTCATTCGGCGCCGGAGACGGCGACAGGATGTCCATCGCCGCTTGCTCTGTTCCGTTTTCCTGCTCACTTTGCCTCATCAGGCTGGCCGGCGGAGGCAATTCCTGCGGCTCCGTCGGCTGATACGAAAACTGGCCGAGGCGATAAACCACGATAATCACCAAAATCAGCGCCAGGGCCAGGGCGATCACTACCTGATACGGCATCGAAAACTCGATTCTGCCGTTGTTGTACTGAACGAGCCTCGGCCTCCGGGACCACTTCACCATGCCCTTTGACGTTTCCGGGGCACTTTTTCGCTCGATCTCAGGGCCCTCTTGCCCGGAATTTTTGGGCGGCATCGCTTCCAGCGATTTTCCGTAGCCGGGCTTTTGCCGGGCTTTGCTCATCACCTCATAGAGGGCTTTCTTGCCTCGATTCCGTGCCATAGTGGAGTCCGTTCGGCTTCTATAGAGTACCTA
>JAFGTG010000457.1 GCA_016934255.1 Sedimentisphaerales bacterium | reverse complement strand
CTCAGGGCAATCTTTCCTACAAGAATGGTTGCTTTAGAATGTTTAAATAACATTGGAGAGATGGTGTATCTTACTACACACATCCTCATGCTTGCGAATCTCCTCCGCCGACCTATCAGAATCATTTTCCGTTTCCGGCGACGGGACTTGTAACAGTTCCCGTGTCTCGAATCGAAATTCAATAAGAAACTTAATGACAAGGAGAAAAGAAATGAGAAAGTACGTATTTTCCGTATGTATCCTGTTGGCGGTCGCGGCTTCCGCGTCGGCCGTGGTGGAGGCTCCGAACGGCCCCGCCAAGTATGTGTTCTTCATGATCGGCGACGGTATGGCCAGCGTCCAGATTCATGCCGCCGAGGCCTATTTGGCCTCCGTCGGCGCCAACGACATCGATGATGGCGGTCTCAACAAGTCGACCGACTTGGCCATGAACTCGGAACTGGGCTATGTCGGCTTGCAGAAGACATGGGCCTGGAACCAGTTGATTACGGATTCGGCCGCCGCCGGCACGGCTCTGGCATGTGGTCACAAAAGCTATGCCGGAGCCATTTCCGTCGATCCGGAAGATCCGAACCTCGCGTACAAGACTCTGGCCGAACTGGCCAAGGAGCAAGGCAAGAAGGTGGGTATCCTTTCCAGCGTGTCACTGGACCACGCCACCCCGGCTGTTTTTTATGCACACGAAGTCAGTCGTAACAACTATGGTAATATTGGTTTTCAGGGAGCAACCAATGGTACCGTTGACTTCTTCGGCGGCGGCACCTTCAAAGATAGCAAATGGGCAGATCCTTCTTCGATGTGGCCTACATTCGAAGCCAACGGCTACACCATCGTTCACGATCTGACCGACCTGCAGAATCTTCCCGTCGGCACGAAATGCGTAGCCGCCAGCTCGGTTACTCAGGACAGTCAAGCAATGCACTACGAAATTGATCGTATTAACTCAGGTGCAAACGGTGAGTGGAGCTTAGCTGAAGTTACAGAAGAAGCTATTCGAATCCTTGATAACGAAAAGGGTTTCTTCATGATGGTCGAAGGCGGAAAAATCGACTGGACCTGTCACGCAAACGATGCTCTTACAAGTATCTATGATACAATTGCCTTTGATGACGCCTGCCGCGTCGTGATCGAATTCGCCAAAGCGCATCCGGGCGAGTGCCTGATCGTCGTTACCGCCGACCATGAGACCGGTGGTTTGACGCAGGGTTGGGCCGGGACAAAGTATGACAGTGCCTATCAGAATCTGACGACTCAGACCATGTCCTTCCAGGCCTTTGGCCGTTGGCTTTCTGATTATCAGAGCAATCCTTACAGTTTCTACAATATTGTGAAGATCGTTCTGAGTTACCTGGAGCCGGACGCCGACCTGACCCGCGTGATCAATCTGATCGATGACCTCGATATGCAAAACAAGATCGAGGAGACCTTTGGCGTGGTTTACAACGATCTGAGCGCGTTGCAACAGGCTCAGTTGGAAGAGGCCTACGACCGTCAGATGACCGGTGAAAAAATTCGCGGTTCCGAAGAGGACTACCTGATCTATGGGGATTACAATCCGCTGGCTATTGCCTGCACGCATATCATCAATGCCCGTGCGGGTTTGGGCTGGACCAGCTACAGCCACACAGCCGTACCAGTCCCGGTTATGGCCAACGATCCGAGCTTCTCAGGTTATTACGATAATACGGATGTAGCCAAAAAGATCGCCGCGGCGATGGGTGGTTCACTAAATTAAAAAGTGTCCGGCCAAGCGGCTTGACGAAGTTGCAATGGGGCGGAAGAAACGCGCGAGCTTCTGCCCCATTATTTGTCATTGAGGAACTCGGAGTTTTTATTCATGCAGTTGCAAACAAGAAACACGCATAAAAATGTCATCCTTGTGGTCGTTCTGAGCCTGATTTGTATCGGCCTGGTATATCTCCCCACGGGCTTCAAAGACAACATACCCAAGAGCTCGCGCTTTGCCCGCGGGAAAGTACTGGAGGTGGACAATTCGGATATTCATCAAGCCCTGATTGTCAAGACGGGCATTCAGGAATTGAATGTCGAATTGTTGGAAGGTCCATGCAAGGGCCAAACCTGTCGTGCGATGAATCATTTAACCGGAAAGATGGAGATGGACGAGATGTACGTGGAGGGTCGAAAGGTTCTTGTCGAATATGCCGTCGTGAACGGCAAGGTCGCCAGAGCAGTTGTCCGAGGACACTACCGGCTCCATCTTGAACTGATGCTCATTATTTTATTTGCAGCCCTTCTGATCTCACTCGGCGGCTGGACGGGCGCCAAGGCGATTCTCTCTTTTGTCTTTGCCGCTTTGATGATCTGGAAAGTCATGATTCCTCTGTTTCTCAAAGGCAAGGACCCGATATGGGTGGCCTTGCTGGTGGTCGCGGCGTTAACGTCGGCCGTGTGCTTTTTGGTGGGCGGGGTGAGTCGGAAGGGCCTGGCAACATTCTTGGGGGCTTTCTCCGGACTCCTTCTGACGTGCGTGCTGGCCGGTATCTTCACGAGGAAATTCCATTTGCACGGGGCGATTCGACCGTTTGCGGAAACGCTTCTTTACTCCGGTTTCGATAATCTCAATCTCACCCGTATTTTTATCGCCAGCGTGTTTGTCGCCTCGTCCGGCGCGGTCATGGACCTGGCGATGGATATCTCGGCCGCGATGCATGAAATCATGGAGAAAAAACCCGACATCGGTTTGATCGAACATATCCGGTCGGGTCTTTCGATTGGTCGGTCGGTGGTGGGCACGATGACCACCACGTTGCTTCTGGCCTATTCCGGCAGTTATATCGCTTTGCTGATGCTTTTCATGGGGCGCGGCGTTCCGGTCGTGAGCATGCTCAACAAGAGCTTCGTCGCGGCGGAAGTCGTCAATACCATTGTCGGCAGCTTCGGTTTGGTCACCGTGGCGCCGTTTACGGCGATCGCCGGCGGTCTTCTCTATCGGATGGGTAAAAAGCAACCGGCGACCGTAGGGATGCCTCCCCGTGGGCGTCCGTATCCGGCGATAGAAAACGGACAGGCACAGGGACCTGTCCCTACCTAATACACCCTGATTTCGCTTTGCCCGCGCACCTGATGTTCACAAAGAAATACCGTAACGCATTGATCGGGTGGTCGTATATCCCGTCTTTATACGGCGTTTCCATCGGCACGCTCGCGACACGTATTTTCACCAAATTCAAATGAGAATTGAACGCCGCTCTAACATTTAATACCGATAATGTGAATAGAGATTATATAAAAATACGGAATAAGGAAAATCAAAGTGCAAAATGCAAAATTAAGGCAGTCATTCGCCAAAGGCGGATTCCACACGTTTGATCTTTAAATTTGTTGCGGATAGCGGATCGTAGGGACGGCCCCCCGTGGCCGTCCGACTCCGGCGATAAAATAATGTCCGATGATAGGACAACGCCCGGCGATAGAAAACGGACAGCACCGTAAGGCGTCCCATAGGGAGTACAGGGACCTGTCCCTACGGTACGCTTTACGCTAAACGCTATTGGAGGTTCTGAATATAGCAAAAGCTAAATCCATCTTTGTGATGAGCGACCTTCACTTGGGGGATGGCTCCCCGAAGGACAATTTTAAATGTGATAAAAAACAGACGTTACTCCAATCGTTTCTTGATTATGTTGATAAAGAAGAGGGAGAACTCATCATTCTTGGCGATTTTCTCGAACTTTGGGGTCACCGTTTGGAATCGGTGATTGGTAAACAGGGCCCTCTTTTGGATCGTCTGGCGGACATGAAGGCTGTGTTCGTACCCGGCAACCATGATGCGGAACTGTTGTCCTGGGAGAATATGAGCAAGCCGCCCCATGTGTTTTTTGAAGCGACCAACCGGCCGTTTGTGAGAACCATCAGGGGCAAAAGGTTCAAGTTTATGCACGGGCATGAGGCGGATCCTTTTGTCCAGGGGAATATGAAGACACTTGCCAGAGCGCTGGCGGCGTATACACCGGTTTTGGCCCTTGAGAGAACGATACTCACATTGTCAAACGATGTAGTGGTCGATGTCGCTCTGGAGCTGGGTGAGAATGTCCTCAGGCTTTGGGATTGGATCACCGGGAATCTGAAAAGGACGTTTCAGGAATGCTGTTCGGTTGTGCCGAATGATACGCTGGCGGTTTCAAAGAGGAGAATTCGGACGCGGAAGATGCTGACGCGTTATTATCAGGACAAAGGCCGGGATCTCTATGATGTCGCCATCGTCGGCCATACCCACAAGCCCGGCCGATTCGGCGATTGGTATTTCAATAGCGGTTCCTGGACGGGACGGACGAATAACTTCTTGTGCATTTCTCCCGATGGCCGAGTCGAAGTATCGGATTGGGATGAAAACGGACCTCATATCCGGACAACCTCTTTGAGGGATTGACGATCATGGCCAGGATCATTTACGGCGTCGCCGGTGAGGGCTTCGGTCACAGCAGTCGTTCTCATCTGATCGGGCAGTACCTCATCGAGGCGGGAAACGACGTGATGTTTGTGGCGTCCCGCAAAGCCTATACCTATCTGAAACAATACTTCGACTCACGCGTTCGTGAGATATTTGGTCTGAGTTTGGTGTTTAGCGATAGACGGTTGTCTTGTGTCAAGACCGTTGCGACGAATCTAAAGAATTTCCGTCGGTGCTATTCTGAGACGGCGAATTTTGTGAGCCAATCGTTCGATGCCTTCTCTCCGGACCTCGTAATTTCGGACTTCGAGCCGTTCAGTGCCTGGTGGGCTTGGCACAATAAAATCCCCTTTGTCAGTATCGACCATGAGCATATGCTTACAGGATGTAAACTCAAGCACGATCTAAGCAATTGGTACCCGAGACTGACGTCGGCTCTTGTAACGCGTGGTCATTATTTCGGCGCTTCGGTGTATGTCGTTTTAAATTTTTTCCACGCCCCCGTCAAAAACGATTCGATTATTCTTGTTCCTCCCGTCGTCAGACCTATCGTTCATTCATACGAATCGGTGAGGGAGGAGCATATCTTGCTTTACTCCAGCGACCGCACCGGACGTGAACGCCTGTTGCGTACCCTCCAAAGTGCCCCGGATTGTCGATTCCACATCTATGGTTATAACGAAAGTGGCGAGGCAGGTAATTGTGTGTTTAAACATACTTCGACCGAAGGATTTCTTGAGGACTTGGCGAGCTGCCGAGGGGTCGTCGCCACGGCCGGGTTTTCCTTAATTGGCGAATGCCTGTACTTCAAGAAGCGGATGTTGTTGCTTCCGATTATGGGACAATACGAGCAAATGGTGAATGCTCGGTACGTTGAGGCATTAGGTCTGGGCCTTTCACGTAACCGGTTCGACGCCGCGGTGCTGGGTGAGTTTCTCGATAGTGTCGATGAGCCTTTAGGAGGTGATCAGAGGATTATATGGCCTGATAATGAAACTTTTTTCAAACACTTAAATAGCGTGTTGAGTGAAATCGGTAACAAGACCGATGTGGCGACGCCATGTGAATCCATACTGGCAATAGAATAGAACCGGAAGAGGGAGAAGGGATATTATTCTAAATCAACCGGTTTGCAGAGGTATGTTTTTTTGTTGGAAACGCGGCCGCACTTTTTGCAGAAGAAGTGAGGTTCATTCACAAGTTTAACGAACGGCTTGGTTTTCTTTAAATGGAACTCGTCTTTGATCAGTTTGCACATCTGTTTCGGCATCGCTACGGTCCTTTTTAAGGTTTGCTTTTCATCGGCCTAAATCTCAAAGAGGTTTGCTCATTATTTTTAACGACTTCACATATTACGTTGTAAAAGCTTTCTTGTGCCCGTATTATTTTTCCTTTTTTCTGTCTCTTCGGGGTGTAACTGCCGTCGGAGGTAAGAATTTCCGATTGGGTGTTATCCATAAAGTAGGTTGTGAGGATATCGATCAAACGTTTTTTCAATCTTCCGTCTTTGATGGGAAAAAGTAATTCCAATCTTCTGTCGAGGTTCCTTCGCATCCAGTCGGCGCTGCTGAGGTACACTTCTTCGTGCCCGCCGTTACGGAAATAAAATATTCGGGCATGTTCGAGATATCGGTCAACGATAGAACATACTTCGATATTGTCCGATACGCCTTTGATTCCCGGCCTCAGGCAGCAAATTCCTCGGATATTGAGCATCACCTTCACCCCGGCCTGGCTGGCGCGGAAGAGCGCCCGGCAGATCACCGGGTCCTGAAGCGAATTCGTTTTGGCCATGATCAGGCCCGGTTTGTCGGCGCTGCTGGTTTGAATCTCCCGGTCGATCAGATCTAGGAATTTTTGCTTCATATCCGTTGGGGCGATGGTGAGTTCACGCCAACCGACGGTTTCCGATGTGCCGGTTAACAGATTGAAAAAGGCGGTAACGTCCAGTGCGATGGAATTATCGCACGTAAATAGACCGATATCGGAGTAAAGCTTTGCGGTTTTATCATTGTAATTACCGGTGGCCAAGTGAATGTAGCGGCGAATTCGTGTCTCCTCACGACGGACGATGAGGAGGGCTTTGGCGTGGGTTTTCAGGTTCGCAATTCCATAAATCACATGGCAGCCGGCGTCTTCGAGCTGTTTGGCCCAGTTGACGTTTTGCGCTTCGTCGAAGCGGGCTTTAAGCTCGACGAGAACGGTAACTTCTTTGCCGTTTTGAGTTGCTTTCTCCAGCGCTTTAACGATGGGGGAATCGCTGCTTGTGCGGTACAATGTTTGCTTGATGGCGATAACGCCGGGATCGTCGGCAGCGGCCTGGATCAGTTTCACGACCGACTCGAAGCTTTCATAGGGGTGGAAAAGCAAGACGTCTTTTTCCCTGATGGTTTGCCATAAATCTTCGCTGTCGAGCAGATCGATAGGTTGCTGGGGCGGCCAATCCGGAAGCTTCAGATTGGCAAGTGGATCCATCGACGTGAGTTGATGCAAGCACGTAGCGTCGAGCAACGGCGTAATATCGTACACGTCCTCCTCGTGCAATTCCAACCAATCGATAAGCCAGTTTCTCTGAAATGCATCGGCGGTATCGCTGATTTCCAGCCGGATGGCGGATCGCCGCCTTCGCTCGATGATGGCCTGTTCAATGGTTTCCAGAAGGTCGGCGGCTTCATCTTCCTGGATGCTGACGTCGGCGTCGCGTGTGATACGGAAGTAGCCGACGCCGGTAATATGGCTCGTGGGGCAAAGCAATTCCACGTTATCCGCAATCACATCCTCCAGGAGGACAAGAGAGAGTTCCTTTGTATCGGGTATGCGTATAAAGCG
>JAFGTG010000456.1 GCA_016934255.1 Sedimentisphaerales bacterium | reverse complement strand
GCCGGCTTGAAGTACTTCTATACCACCAAGCTCGCCTGGAATCAGTACAATCGTATGCCCTATGACAGCTTTTGGTGGCAAGGAATCGACGGGACCAAAGTGCTCACCCATTTAGGCACCACGCCTGAGGCCGGCTCCGGCATGCCGGTCACGTACAATGGGAAGGCTGTGCCGGAGGAGATTTACAAGACGTGGACGAGCTGCCAACAGAAAGAAATCCACACGGATTTGATGACGGCGTTCGGATATGGGGACGGTGGGGGAGGTCCCACCCGCGAGATGCTGGAAAATATTCGCGAGATGGCCGATTTCCCCGGGTTGCCCCGAGTGCAGTATGGTCGAGCCATCGATTTCTTCGCCAAGCTGGAGCAGTCTGCGGCGGATCGGCTACCGACGTGGAATGGAGAACTCTACCTTGAGTATCATCGAGGGACCTATACCACGCAGAGCCGAAATAAAAAAGCGAACCGAAAAAGCGAATTTATGCTTCACGATGCCGAGTGGCTGGCAAGCCAGGCGAGCCTGATGGATAAGACGTTCCATTATCCTCACGAACAAGTACGAGAGGCATGGAAGCTCGTATGCCTGAATCAGTTCCATGACATCATTCCCGGTACATCCGTTGGCGAAGTGTACATTGACTCCCTACAACAATACGAGCAGATCGAGCAGATCGCCTCGACGGTGCGTTCGGAGGCATTGGCGTGTATCGCCGGGGCGATGGGAGGGCGGTTGATATTGGCCAATCCCACGGCTTTTGACCAGAACCGCCCGGTATTGTGGGAACATCAATTGGCTCCGAATGAATCTTTACGAGATTCCGAGGGTCGGGCCGCGCTCACCCAGCCGGTTGAAGAAGGTACCTTGGTGGATCCCGGTCCGATCGGACCGCTAAATATTATATCCCTGATCGTTGAGCCGGGACAAACGGAAATCCCTCAAACATACTTGAACGCCTCGTCAGACATTTTGGAGAACGATCACCTCCGGGTGAGACTGAACAAGGCGGGGGATATTACCAGCCTCTATGACAAAACCAACGACAGAGAAGTGCTCAGCGAAGGTGCGCTCGCCAACGAGTTTCAGGCCTTTGAAGATCGCCCCATCGAATGGGATGCCTGGGACATCGATATGTTTTATGATGACAAGATGTGGACCGCCGAACCGGCTAAATCCATACGCGTCGTTGAAACGGGCCCTCTTCGCGCAACCATTGAAGTGAAACGCAGAATATTGAACAGCGAATACACTCAGCGCATCCGCTTAAACCATAACAGCCGACAATTGGATATCGAAACCGACATGGACTGGCATGAAAAGCATATTTTGCTCAAAACCGCCTTTCCTGTGGCGATCCATGCCAATGAGGCAACATACGAAATCCAATGGGGTCACGTCCAAAGGCCGACCCATCGAAATACGAGCTGGGACTGGGCGCGTTTCGAGGTCTGTGCGCACAAGTGGGTCGATTTGAGTGAAGGCAACTATGGCGTCAGCCTGTTGAACGATTGCAAGTACGGCCACGATATCAAAGATAATGTGATCCGCATGACGTTGTTGCGCGGCACCACAATGCCCGATCCGTCCGCGGATGAAGGTCGGCATCATTTCAAGTATAGTCTATTACCGCATGCGGGTCCGCTGGATCATCGGATCCTGGCGGCGGCCTATGGATTGAATGATCCTGTGATCGTCTTCGAACCGACAGATTCAACGTCTGAATACCGTAGGATAAAACCGGTAATCAACGTCGATCAAAAAAACGTGGTCGTCGAAACCGTCAAGCAAGCCGAGGATAGTAACGGTCTTGTCGTCAGGATGTTTGATAGCCTGCGCCAGCGGGGTGAAGTGACTCTAAAAACCGGCTTTAGGCTAAGTGCCGCCTACAAAACGGACTTGCTTGAACATGCCGATGAATCATTGAATGTACAAGACGACAGCGTAACTTTTTACATGCGGCCTTTCGAGATCGTAACCCTGCGCTTGGTTCCTGACGTCTAAGGAGTATGTCCCATTATTACGATAACATGATTCACAGACCCTTTCTGTTGTGGCGGTATAGGTCCCGATATGGCCCGGCCGTTTAACTCGATTGAGGTCACTCCTTTGGATACACCGGAGGGATTGCGCATGTCGATGTTGTAGGTTGCTCCCAGCCATTGACGTGTGACGTGGAATCCCTTCCATTGTTTGGGTATGCAGGGATCGACGACCAGACCTTTGAACGTTGCACGCAGGCCCATGATCCATTGCGTGGCGGCGATGTAAAACCAGCCCGCCGATCCTGTTAGCCAGGGATGCCGGGCCTGGCCGTGACGTGTATGGTCTTTGCCCATAATGAACTGGCAATAAGAATAGGGTTCCGCCTGGCGGATTTCGATGATATCGTTTTGGCGGTACGGCAGCATCGCGTTGTAATATTCGACGGCACGATCCCCCCGACCCAGCATACACTCGGCGATGATCGCCCAGGGATTGGGATGGGAGAAGATGGAGGCATTTTCTTTGATACCCTTGTACACGCGCGTTACGAAGCCAATGTCATCGTCGGGCGTTCCATACGCCGGCCATAAAAGGTGCAATCCGTATTGGCTAAACAGGAGTTTATTCACGGCATCCATACACTGTCCTGCCCGTTGTCCTACGCTCAGACCGCTCATAACCGCCCAGCTTTGTGCATTGAGGAATAGTTTGCCCTGGCGGTCTTCTCGCGTGCCGATTTTCCGCCCGGCGGCGGTGAATCCCCGAATATACCACTGTCCATCCCAAAGGCAATCGTCGCACGCTGTTTTGATCTTCTGAGCCATACGTTTATACTTGCGCACATCCTTCCATCTGTCGAGGTGCTCGGCCGCTTCAATGAAAATGTGTAACGCCCAGTAGTGAATGAAGGAAACCATCGCCGATTCCCCGCCTCGCAGGTTAATGCAGTCGTTCCAATCCGCTCTCAATCCCTGGGCGATGCCGTGTGGACCGACGTGTGCGGCTGAAAAGTCCAGCGCCCGCTTGAGATGTTCGTACACCGTTTCTTGCCCATTATCGGCAAACGGAACGATGGTATCGAAGAAATCGATATCATCGGTTTCTTTGACGTACTCGCACACCGCGGCGACCAGCCACAGGGCATCGTCGCCGCAGACGTCTTTGAGAGTGGGAATGCGTACTCGGTTCTCGGAAACGCCACCCATCGTCACCGTCGGTAGAGAAGATTCTCCCTCGTCGTCGGCCTGATCCGGCGATAAGAGCAATGGATCGAACAAATGCAGGCCGAAACCTGTGGAAACCTGGGCATGAAGCAGTTCCAGAATCCGCTGTCGTACCTTGGCCGGGTGGGTGTGCGCCACACTCATCGTGTCCTGGGCCGTGTCGCGATAACCTAATCCGGTGCGGCCGCCCACCTCGATGAAGGATGCAAATCGTGACCATGTGACACAGGTTTCAGCCTGATAGAGTGTCCATACATTGATCATCGTATTCATGCCGGGGTCTGGCGTCTCGCACTGCAAGATCGACAGCTTGTCTTGCCAGTGTTCTCGCAGGGCCGAAAAAACCTTGTCCACGTTGGCCAATTGGGAGTATTTTTTCTTGATATACCGACCCTTTTTTTCGCGGGAGCCGACACCGAGCATAAAAATGCAACGTGTGGTTTGCCCGGGTTTGATCGTATATCGTTTATGGAGTGAACCGCAGTGATTGCCGCCCAATTGGTGGCTATGCGAACACTCGCCTCTTTCGACAGCTATCGGATTCGCTTCCGAGCGATAGGGGCCGATGAAGCTGTCTCGAAGACAATCAAAGCTGTCCGGCTCGAAGCTCGATGCAAAAAAGTGATGGCGTCCCGGAGCATAAAAGAAATCGTAGTCGATCATACCCTCCTTATAGCTTGAGCCGCTGGCGTACAGGCCCATTTGAAAGTCCTGGTTGTCCAGGTCCACGTTATGCAGAGAGAATTCGACATAGGAAAAAACGCTTAAATGACGCGTGCATTTGCTTTTGTTGGTGAGGACGACATCCCAGAGTTCCACATCATCATCTAATGGAATGAACAAGGTCTGTTCCGCCTGGATGCCATTATAGCGACAACTGAAAATGGAATAAGACAAGCCATGACGGCATGCATACTGCGCCTTGTTGAGACTCTTGCCTACTGGCTGCCAGGAGATGGACCAATACTCGCCGGTATCATCATCCCGCACATACACATAGTGTCCCGGCCTATCCAGTGGAACCGCATTCGGGCGGAATCGGGTGATGCGACCGCGCTGGGCCGATTTGTAGAAGGAATAACCGCCCGCGTTATGACTGATGATCGTACACATATCCTTCAGGCCAAGGTAGTTTGTCCAGGAGGTTGGCACATCGGGGTGAGTGATCACATATTCCCGGTTCGTATTATCGAAATAGCCGTATTGCATGACACTTTTCTCGATTACATTCCTAACCCGGTCGAGCCGGAACCAAACAGGGGAAGGTAAAAGGCTGATGCCTTACCGAACGTACCTTCCGCCGGTAAATATCTTC